>ONPH01000033.1 GCA_900319655.1 uncultured Eubacteriales bacterium | reverse complement strand
TGCCTTAGGAGCGCAGAGCATATGGTTCTGCTTTGTGCCGCTGGGAATTGCGGTGGTGTTCTACTACCGCTATGAGGAAGCGAAAATTAATGCGTTTAAATAGAGTTTGATTTTCAATAATGTAGGGGCGTTCTTAGCACAACGGCAACCCTTTTGTCACTTCGTGACATTTCCCCTAACAGGGGAATCACATTGCACGCCCGCGGTACAGGAACACGACATATAATATCAAATGTATTTTTGTGTGCTGTATCAAACGTTCGTTTATCGCGAATTAACCGCATCGTACGGTAAACACAGTACACGTCTCCCGGGCGGACACACGGGTCCGCAAAATGACACCTTTTTCTGGCGAAAACGGCAACCCTTTTGTCGCTACGCGACATTTCCCCTGACAGGGGAATTTCCCGAAAACATGTGTCGGGGGAGGCTTTAAACTGTTAAACAAACGTTTCCGGTAAATTAATTAAACTCTTAACTCTAAACTCTAAACTCTATTCTTTAAGCTTGTTTAACTTTTCAATCTGCTTTGCGCGTTTGTAGCGGTAGAGGATATTATCCGCCCACTCGCGGTCGATTTTGATAAAGCCCTTCAGCTTTTTATCCTTAATCGCAAAGCGGTCGACAATCTCCTTTGACTTGCCGTAGATTTCGAGCCTTGCGGTCTGAACATACGGCGTTCTGTCCTCGCCTGTAAAATACGTAAAGCCCATCGTGTTGCTCTCGCGGTCGTACATTGAGAGATATCCTTCGTCAACGGTAACTCCGCCGAGCTTTTTTGACACGGTCTGGCTGATTGCCACCTTTGTAAGCTCAACCGCCATATCGTCAAGGCGCGACTCAAAAATAAAAATCTTCTCCTTGAAGGAATTGAAGTCCGAGGTCACGCGCTTGCTGATATTTCTCAGGTTATTGTACTTTGCCTCGAGCTCCTTGTCGCAGAGCTGGAAGCGCTCAATTTTCGGAATGAGATATACCATAAAGCGGTTTTTCATATCATTGTAAAGTATGGGATATGTAAGTCTTGCGCTGTAGCCGCATGACGGACAGCTCCACGCGAAGAGCTCGCCGTCGAGCACCTTTGAACGGAAGTCCTTGTTAACCGTCACGTTAACGCTTGTGTATATTTCAGCCTTGCTCATCTCGCCGCACATCGGGCAGACAACGGCTTTATTTACCTTTCCTTCGGGCATATTAACACCTCTTTCATATCAATTATATCAATTAGTCAGGATTTTAACAAGTAAATTTCAAAAAAATATTGATTTTATTCGGAATTTCTGTCATAATAATAGCAACGGCAACGGCAACGTGACGTTGCATCCAATCCGCCTATCATAGCGTTTGCATAAATTTTTTAAGTTGCGCAACGGCGGTGTTGAAATGGAACTCATAAATTTTACTGTATTTAAGGAGAGATAACTATGACAGTATTAGATACATTAAAAACCACGCTTGACACCGCGGTAGATTCTTTATCAACAGTTGCTCAGACCTTTGTTGAGAGAAACAGAACAAAGGCGAAGCTTAACCGTCTCAGAATGGTTATGAAAAACGAGAGCGAGCTTATGAACCGCGCGTACATCGCTTTGGGCAAGGAGTACTACGAAATCCTCAAAAAGGGCGACGCCGCTCCTACCGAAAAGCAGGCAAATCTGCTTGAGGTCATCGACAGAAGCAAGGCGAAGATTGCCAAGGCGAGAAACTGCTACAGAGAAATCCTCGAGAGCGAGAACGAATTTATTTTTGCTTCTCCTGCGGACAAAAAAGAGGTTAAGAGCGAGGATGTTATCGACATCACCGTAGCGTGCTCAAACGAGAGCGACTACAACTCGAGCCCCTTCTCACAGGCAAAGGAAGAGGTAAAGGAAACCGTTGCCGAGGTTAAGGAGCAGGCTGAGGATAAGCTCGACGAGGTTAAAGAGGGCGTTTCCGAAAAGGTCGAGGACATCAAGGAAGCCACTGCCGAGAAAAAGGATGAGGTTGTAAAGAAGGCAAAGTCAACCAAAAAGCGTGCCCGCAAGGCGGTTAAGGACGCTGTTGACGAGGAGTTCCCCGAGGACGAGTTGTTCTAAAAACGCACAACTGAGCGGACAATACAAATTATTTTAGGGCGGTCAATGACCGCCCTTTTTTGTTCGCCGTTTATTCGGCAAAAAAATAAGGCCGCCGCAATGCGGCAGCCTTGTAGGCAAAATTTGTGTGCTCGGAAATCAGCAGAAGAATACGTCCATTTCCATTGGTTCGTCGTCAGCTACGAAGTAAGCCTTGCCCTCTTCGGGCTTGAGGTAAACAGCGATTTTCTTAGCGTCCTTGCCGTAAGTAGCCTTAACGTTGTTGATAACGTCAGCAACAGCAACCTGTGCGCCGGCATACTCTACAAAGAATTCAACCTTAGCTTCAACGGGCTTCTTGGGAGCTGTCTTTTTGGGAGCAGCCTTCTTAGCAGGAGCCTTCTTAGCAGTAGCTTTCTTCTCTTCCTTAGCCTCAGCAGCCTTAGTTGTCTTAGCAGCTGTCTTCTTTGTTGTCTTTGCAGCTGTCTTAGTTTCCTTCTCAGCAGCCGCTGTCTTCTTTGTTGTTTCTTTTTCAGCTGTTTTAGCAGCTGCCTTTTTTGTAGTTGCCATCAAAAATCCTTCTTTCATATGTTTGTTATGTTATTTTTGATTTGGTTGTATTTTTGCCATTGGTATTATTATACATACACCTAAAATAATTGTCAATAAACACAAATTATTTTTGTCGGTTAGTACATATTTTCACAAAATTAAAATTTCAGTTGGTTAATTTTCACAATATATTTTTGCTTATTTTGTAGATAATACCGCCTTGACATCGCAAAACCGTTGATTTTACCTCGGTTTCCCAAAATTAATTATAATATTAATTTGCCCTTAGGACAAGATAAAATTCATAATTAATTACACTTTTTGTCATTACGGTGTTGATTATAAAACGAATGTATGTTAAAATTATAACAATGGTCATAATTCGACATTTTACGATGGAATAGTACGGGGTTGAAGCTTTGTTTTTAACAAATTTTTTATCAATCGGACAACAGGTGCTCGTTCTTTTTATTTTAATATCAATCGGCTTTTTGTGCGGTAAAAAAGGAATCATCAACGACAACGCCGCCAAAAAGATGACGGACATCGTGCTCTACGTCGTTACGCCGTGCGTAATGATTTCGGCGTTTCAGAAGGAATTCTCCGCCGACACGCTGATAAGCGTGCTGATTGCCGCGGCTGCGGCGCTGATTATCCTTGTGCTTTCAACCGTAATCGCAAGGCTGATTATCCGCGACAAGGACATAAGCCGTAAAAAGGTTTTGCAGTTTTCGGTTATATTTTCAAACTGCGGCTTTATGTCGCTTCCGCTTCAAAAGGAGCTTTTGGGAGAGCAAGGCTGGTTTTACGGCTCGATTTTCGTTGCCGTGTTCAACATCTTCGTATGGACGTACGGTCTGTTCGATATGAGCGGCGACAAAAAACAGCTTTCGATAAAAAAGCTTGTTTTTAACCCGGGTATTATGGGCGCGGTTGTCGCGATAATTTTGTTTGTGTGCAGGATTACACTGCCCGACATTATCTCGCAGCCGGTCACGCACCTCGCAAACCTCAACACTCCCGTGCCGATGCTGATTATCGGCTATTACCTTTCCAACGCAAAGTTCAAGGACGCTTTTACCGACAAGGGCTCTTACCTTGCGCTTGCGCTAAGGCTGATTGCAATTCCTCTTGCCGTTACCTTTGCTATGGCGGCGCTCGGACTTGACAAGACGATGATTATCGCCTTTGTAATCGCCTGCTCCGCGCCGACTGCCGCGACTACCACTATGTTCGCCGCAAAGTTTAACCGTGATGTTGAGCTTTCGGTCGGGGTTGTGGCGTCGTCAACAATTCTGTCAATTATCACCATGCCGCTGATTGTGTCGCTGGCGTGGACGGTTATTTTTTAACAGGGGGTTAAAAGTATGGCGCGAAGCTCTATGCAAAAGCAAAAACTGCTTTATCTCCAAAAAATAATGCTTGAAAAAACCGATGAAAACCACGGACTGACTATCAATGAGATTAAGGACGAGCTCGAGAGCTACGGCATTAAGGCTGAGCGAAAAAGCCTGTACGACGATATCGAGATTTTGCAGAGCTTCGGGCTGGACATCTGCACTGTCCGCACAAATACAGTTAAATACTACATCGGCAACCGCGACTTTCAAATTCCCGAGCTTAAGCTTTTGGTTGACGCAATTCAGAGCTCAAAGTTCATCACACGCAAAAAGAGCCTTGAGCTGATTGAAAAGCTCGGCCACCTTGTAAGTGAGAACGACGGAAGCCAGCTCAGGCGCGAGGTTTACGTTACCAACCGCGTTAAGACCGTCAACGAGCACATCTACTACAACGTCGACAAAATTCACAACGCGATTTCCGAAAATAAGAAAATCAGCTTTCAGTATTTCAAGTGGGAGCTCGACACGACAAACGGCAATAAGATTGTAAAGACCGCGCGTAAAAACGGCGAAGCATACCGCGTATCGCCGTGGGCGCTGTGCTGGGACGACGAGAACTACTACCTTATCGCCTATGACAGCGAGGCGGAAATTATCAAGCACTACCGCGTTGACAAGATGGAGCGCATCCGCCTGCTTAAGGACGAGCGCGACGGAAGCGAGCTTTACAATGACTTTAATCCTGCGCGTTACGCCAAAAGCGTGTTCTCAATGTTCGGCGGCGAGGAGTGCGAGGTTAAGTTACTTGTCGACAACAATTTCATCGGTGTTATTGTGGACAGGTTCGGTTCAGACTTGTTTATTGTCAAGCACGACGAACACAGTTTCACCGTAAACGTGAATGTTATGCTTAGTCCGCAGTTTTACGCATGGGTGTTCGGACTGGGCGGCGGAGTGCGTATTTTGGCTCCGGAGAGGGCAATTTTAGAGTTTAAGGATAAAATATTGCAATTAAATTTATAAATTATTGTCTACTTCAATCTTTCCGACAAAATATCACGCTATAGACAATAAATCATTGACAAAATAGCACGTTTATGATAAAATATATATGTACAAATAAAGCTGAGTGTGCGCATTTTCTAACTCAGAATAACAATATAATATCGGGGGATTTCTATGAGTATTAAGATTTCACACGCAACCTCTGTCTCCAATTCAGCGTTCAGAGTGGTGTGCGGAGAAATGATGCTCGACAGCAGCATTGTTTCTCATCACGAGGCTCTGTTCGGTACCCTGAAGTCGGGTACTGCCGTTGTTCAAGTTGCAGACAGCACCTACACCCTGCGCAAGGGCGATGTTTATTTTGTGGCACCAAATGTAAAGTACAGTTTCAGCGATTACGGCAACGCCTCTATCGAGGTTGTTACACTTAACTTTGCCAATCCCGCGGCTGTTACACAGGATTATATGCCTCAAAGCATCATCCGTGCGCTGATTAACGGCAACTGCACTCCTTTCGCGATTGTTCAGCCTGAATCTGAGATTTATCCCAAGATGGTCGAGCGTATCCGCGATATAAAGTATGCCGAAAACGAAAAGTTCGAGTATTTCCAGCTTAAGGTTTACTCGGATATGTACGATGTGTTCTTTATGCTTTTCTCACAAAAGTATGTGAAGATTATCGACGTAGAGAACAAAAGCAAAAAGTACCGTGCTTTGGTAAGAGTTACCAACTACATTGACGAGCATTACGCCGAGGGTATTTCCCTTGACGAGGTTGCAGGACAGACAGGTATCAGCCGTTACTATGTATCGCACCTGTTTAAGGAGCTTATGAACACAACCTTTGTCGGTTATGTTAACGAGCTCAGACTTAACCGCGCGGCTATGCTCCTTGTTACAACCGACAGACCTATCATTGAGATTGCGTCAATTTCGGGCTTTAACAACCTTTCAAACTTTAACCGCGCATTCAAAATGCACTTCGGCAAAACGCCGTCCGCCTACAGAAAGGCGTAACTTTTCAAACGCAGAGCCGCTCGATGAGCGGCTCTTTTTTGTGTATAATTTGTCGTTGCACTTGATTGATTATTTATTTTGTGATATAATTATTTTTACGCAAATTATTACTATAAAGGTGAATTAAATTTGAAGGATATACTAATCAAAGCGTTAGGTTTTGTAACCAAGCACAAAAAAGCCTTTATGATTGGCGGAGTTGTGCTGGTTGTCATTGCGATATCGGTGCTGTCGGTTTTCAGGTTCGGCGCTCCGTCAAACGACGGCGAGATTACAGAATCGAACATCAACCCCAGTGCCGAGAGCATAGAGCAGGCTACGGGCACTACCCCTGTAAGCACGACAGCCGCGGCTACTACGGCGGCTGCTACTCAGGCGGCGACTACCGCTCCTGCGACTAAAAAACCGAATACTCAGGCGACGACGATGGAACCGCCCGTTCCGTTTGCGACGGCGGCAGTTCCGGCTGAGCCTGCGGATTATCAGGCACAATGGGACGCAGGGTATCTGTTGGCGATTGACAACCCCGACACATCTTACGTGACCACTACCGTTACCCTGACCGACGCGGACAGAGATTTGCTCGAAAGGCTCTGCATGGGCGAGTTCGGAAGCGGCGGCTTTATCGGCGCGGCGCTGATTGCCCAGTCGGTTAAGGACGCGATGTGCTTTGACGGCTACACGAGCGTCGCCGACGTTATCAAGTATTATCACTACGACGGCAGAACCGACGTCGGCACTAACGAAGCGTGCAGGCAGGCTGTCAGGTATATTTTTGACGACAATCACGACGCGGTTCAACACAGGCTGCTGTATATGTACAATCCATATTTGTGTACAAGCTCTTTCCACGAGAGCCAGCGGTTTATTCTCAGCTATCAGGGCGTAAGATTTTTTGACAGATAACCAATACTAATATTCACTAAAATCAAGAAAACCTCAAAGGCGATTACCTTTGAGGTTTTAATTATGTCAACAGTTTGTACTGATTACTGCTCTGCACTTGTGTTGAGGAGTGTCTGTGCAGGGTCTGTTGCTGCTTCATCAGCCTTCTTTTCAGCGTCCTTCTTCTCCTGCTCAAGCTTTTTCTTCTGCTCTTCGAGCTGCTTTTGCTGCTTTGCAAGCTCAGCTTTTTTTGCTTCAAATGCCTTCTTCTCGGCTTCCTCTGCCTTCTTTGCTTCTTCGGCTTTCTTTGCAGCCTCTGCCTTTTTAGCCTCTTCCGCCTTCTTCAGCTCCTCAGCCTTCTTAGCCTCCTCGGCTTTTTTCTGCTCGGCAAGCTTTTTCTCTGCCGTTTCCTTTTCAAGCTTTAACTGCTTGGCTGACTCGATAGCCTTGTCAGCCTGGAGCTTTGCAGCCGCGGCTGTCTTTAATGTGTCGGAAGCCGCTGTCTTTGCCTTGTTTACGTTGCCGATTGAGTTGAATACAACGAAGCCAGCCGTGATTGCCGAAGCCGCCGCGATACTCGCCATTACAATTGCGACTACCTTAGCCTTTGCGCTCTTCTTTTTTACAGGGGGCTTAATGGGCTGAGGCTGAGTGTGGAACTCGGTGTAGTTATCATTGTAGGCGTTTTCATCCCGAGCCTTGATAATGCCTGCGTTTCTCTCGTAGCCTGTGGTGCTGCTTAGGTTAACAAATGTTCTTGTCTTGCAGAGGTCGTCGTAATTTGGTGTGTTGCCGGTATTTGCAAAGTGTCTGCCGTCGTTGTTGTTGTAGTTGTGATTTGTCATTGTCATTTTCTCCTTTTTTTAGAAATATGTCAAGGCTTGTTTTTATTTTTTTGTTTCCCTTGACTGTGGCTATATAATAACATACCGACTATGACAAAACTCTGACAAAAAACAGGGTATTTTAAACTTTTTAAAAAAATTTAAAACAAAAAAGACGGCGTCCGAAGAAGCCGTCTTTATTAGTTTATGATTATTTGAGGTAAGTACCGTTTGTGCCGATTTTTCCGCTAATGCCCTTAAAGCCTGAAGCGCAGCAGACGTAAACCCTCATATTGCCCTTGCCGACTGACGGTGAGGTGAGCGTGCCGTTTGTTACGGTCTTAACGTCGCCTGTTACAGCGTCGATGTACTTGCCGTTCGGGATATTCTTGAATGTAGCTCCGCCCGAAATTGCGACGCAGGCAAGGCTGTCAACACCGCCCTTGGTGTAGCGGCGAACATACGCCATATTGCCTACCGACGCGTACTGACCCATCTGGAGAGCCGGCACGGCGCGTCTGATCTGGTTGAGCTGCTGCAGGTGCTTTGCAAGGGGCTTGTTAAGCGTAGTCGCCACGTTGCCGCTCGCGCCTGTGTATTTTCCGAAATCGGTAGCTGTTACGTTACCGGTGATGTTATCGCCGAAGTAAGCGCGTCCGGTCTGCTCGAGGGGCTTGCCGGGGCCAACGTCGATTTCAACATCGTTCTTGAACTGAATCTCTGAGCCGTAGAAGATGCAGGGGATTCCGCGGAAGGTAAACATAAGGTTCATGTTCTCCGCCCAAGCCTGCTCGCCGCCCTTATAGCGGTATTTTTCCTGACCGTCAGGGCCGTAGTCGTGGGAATCGACATACATTACGTTGTAGGTTGAATCGTTAACGAATCTGTCCTCGTCAAGTGCCGCGGCATATGCCGTAGACGCGTTCTCAAAGCTCCAGTGCATCTTAAAGTCGATAACGCCTGTGCCGTTTGACTTGGAATAATCGGGAGTATGATATGTGTTTCCGCTGCCGAGGAAAGCGTTTGAGGAAGTCGGAGCGCCCTGTTCGTTATTGTGAGCCTCAAAGTGCTTTACGGAATTGGTGAGGTTAGCCTGCCAGTTGGTGGTTGACCAGTTGTTTTTCCACGCGCTTTCGGTCTCCGCCCAGCCGTAGAATGCAGGGGAGTCGGACTGAATACCGTGGTTCCATGTGTCGCGGACGCGCGCGCAAACCTCGCCGAAGATAAAGAAGTTATCAATGCCCTTGTACACAGGGAAATAGGCGTTATTGAGCGTCCAGCGGTTGATGTGCTTTTCTGTATCGAGACGGAACGCGTCAACGCCCATATCGACATACTGCATATAGCACGAGTTCAGATAATCCACAACCTTCTGGTTTTCGGTGTTAACGTCAACGCAGTCACCGGCAATCTGACCGGTCTGCTCACTGGGCTGCTCCCAATCCATTCCGGCAGAGTGGTGATAGTTAAACGCGGTGTCCAGTTTATCGGTCTTCATGCAGTTGAGCCTTGCAGCGTACTCAGCGTCGGGATTGTTAAGTGTGCTGTAATTCGGAGTGCTCTTTGCAAGCGGTCCGTCGGGATTGACCTTCATACAGTCAAGGCTGCCGAGGTCCTGAATAGAATCGTACTGCTTGTCAAACATATGGCTGAGAGTGTTCTCGCCGAAGTTGCCGGTGTGGTTCCATACAACGTCCTGGATAATCTTCATACCCTTTGCGTGAACGGCGTCAATCAGCGCCTGAAAATCCGCTCCGCTGCTCTCGTAACGGGGTCAACCTTTGAGAAGTCAAAGGCGTGGTAGCCGTGATAGTCATAGCCGGAGGCGTTCTCTACAACGGGAGTAACCCAAATTGCCGAAAATCCGAGCGCCTTGATGTAATCAAGCTTGTCGATAAGGCCCTTGAAGTCACCTCTCCAAGCGGGGTCGGAGTCGGGATTATTTGCTGTTTTATCGTCCCAGCAATGCACGTTGTTGCCGGTGTCGCCGTCATAAAAACGGATTGTAATTACAAAGTAGATCGAATCGCCGCGCAAGTCGGTTCTGTTAATCGGATCAACCTGAGAGGGGTCGTGGTTATACCAGCGTTTGTCCTTGTACCACCATTCGCCGGTGGTTCTTGTGAGCTCGTCGGACTGAACTCCGTTAGTTACAAACAAAAAGTTAATCTTTGTAACGTCAGAAAAAGTGTACTTGTAGTACTTATTGCCCTCGGAGGTCATCGCGGGACCGGGGTAATTAGTCACTTTGTTCTGAGGCAGCGCGTTCCAGTAGTAGATTGTAGGCGTGCCGCTTTCGCAGTAGTAGTGAAGGGTGATTCCGCCTGCGGAAACCTCACTGTCAGCGTCGGAGGC
>ONPH01000029.1 GCA_900319655.1 uncultured Eubacteriales bacterium | reverse complement strand
TATAAGCCAGAGTATTGGAATCGCGCTCAAAATTCACATAGTCAAAGCCGTATTCCCTGATTATCTTTCCTACGGCGTTCGCACGTTTGAAACGCCCGTAGGTAGACTTGTCAACCATATGCGGTGTGCGGATAAACAGCACGTCAAGCTCCTGCTCCTTGCAGTATTCGAGCAAATCGCGGAGCTTTGCCTCATATTCGGGAAGCAGCGACAAGGTTTTATCGTTCCTTGCGAGAGTATTGTTAATGCAGGGATAACCCGGTGCAGTCTTACAAAATGCAGTTTGCGTACGGTAGCCCTTAAGCTTGGTTGAGCCGTCCATATGCTGAGTGATAATCTGGCTTAAATACTTGCCCGAAGGCTCGGGATAGTCGTTCCACGTGCTGTGGTACTTTATAAGCGGCAGATAATACTCTATCTCTTCCTCACCCTCGGGAATTGCTCCGCTTTGGAGATATTCAATTTTATTTTCATTTAAGGGCACGTTGTCGATGTAATTGCGGACACTCGAAATCTTACTGTCGTTGTCGAAGCCGTAAAGAAAAGCGTTGACCTCAATCACAATCTTTTGAGGGTTCTGCGTGCGCATAACCTCTTTGAGCATTGTTTTTGCCGCGCCTGCCGTGCTTGAAGCGGTTGCGTACGAATAGCTGGTAAATCCGAACTTTTCATACGCCAAGCCGGGCGCAAAGCTTGCGTAAATATCGCTCGCGCCGATGAATACTACGTCGAGAGAATTCTTCTCCTCAAGGTAGTAGCCGTCAAGCCTCATTCTGTTGCCGTCGTAATGCACAAGCACATAGCTCTGCAATACCAACGAAAACAGCACCACAATGAGCAGCAGGGCAGTGATTTTGATTGCCCTTGTAATGTATAGTTTTTTCTTCATAATTTAATAAATCGCCTCGTCACGTTGCTAAAACTGCATATAAACAAAGTCCGCAGGGTTGTAGCCCGAGCCGTAAATGCCGTAAACGATTACCGCCATAATTCCGATAAAGATTAAGGCAAATCTGAGGATAAACGGCTTTTTGTCGAGCATTTCGCGGATAGTTGTTGACGGATGACGTTCCTGGATAACGCTGACAATAAAGATAACGATAATTCCGACGAGAATTACGATGAAATCTTTTTTGCCGAGTCCGAGCTCGCTGATTTGAGCACGCGCCTGAGCAAAGCTCTGGTTTGTGAGAATCAGCTTAAAGGTGTTCATTGACTCGTTAATACCGGGCGCTACGTCGAAAACATATCCGACAAGCACTATGATGAAGGTACGCAGCATTTGGAATACCGAGTACCATGCAGCCTTGGGATTGATGTGCAGTTTTTCAAGGATAATGTCAAATACCGGCTGGAGCAGAATACTTACCATAATGATAAGTCCGTTCCAAAGACCGAAGCCGACATACTTCCAGTCCGCGCCGTGCCAAATTCCCACTACAAGGAACACGATAAGCGAAGCGACGCTTGTAGGTAGTACCTTGGCGATATGAGCGCCCGCGGCGGTCTTGCCGAACCTTGTACCCTTCATCTTCTTGCTCGCGTTGATGAACACGTTTGACATCGCGACGGGATAGAAGAGGTAGTTTTTCAGCCACGCACCGAGCGAAATATGCCATCTGCGCCAGTATTCGTTGATTGACTTTGAGAAGTACGGGCGCTTGAAGTTATCAATCATATCAATTCCGAATATCTGCGCTACGCCTCGGGAAATGTCGATACCGCCCGAGAAGTCGGCGTAAAGCTGAACGGAATACAGCAAAATTGTGAACAGCAGCGTTGAACCGCCATAGCTGTTGTATGAATCGGTAACAGTGTTAATCGCGATAACCGCGCGGTCAGCGATGATAAGCTTTTTAAAGAAGCCCCATAAAATCAGCATCATTCCGTGCTTAAAGCGCGTGAAGTCAAAGCTGTGAGGCTCATAAAGCTGGTGAGCAAGCTGGTCGTAAATGCTGATAGGTCCCTGCACAATCTGAGGGAAGAACGATACGAACAGCATAAATTTGAGCGGATTTTTCTCCGCGGCGGTTTTTTCGCGGTACACGTCTACGATGTAGCCCATTGACTGGAAGGTGTAGAACGAAATACCGAGCGGCAAAAACAGAGCCAAGGTCGGGATTGAAAAGTTAATCCCGAAGTTGCCCAAAATGTCGTTGAGGCTGCCTGCGAAGAAGTTGAAGTACTTTAAGAACGCCAAAATTCCGAAGTTGAGAACGAGAGCGAAAGCCATAACAAGGCGCTTTTGCACCTTGACTTTGTTCTTGTACTTCTTTTTAGTCTCCCTGTCCCACTCGGCTTTGTTCTTTTTGAGAAGCGCCTTGGAATTTTTGGAGATTTTGTCTATCCACAAGCCTATCAGGTAGGTGCTGATTGCGGTAAACAAAATGAACATCGCGTACTTGTAGCCTGCGACGAGGTAAAAGAAAATACTCGCCGCCAAAAGTACAATCCACTTATGTTTTTTCAGAGGTAAGGCGAAGTACAACAGCGCCGTTACCAGTACAAAAAATATAAAGTTTATTGAGGTATAGGTCAAAATTACATCCCCATTATAATGCTAATAAAGAAATATTTTAAGAGTTGCCCTTATCTTTTAGGTGTGTTGAACACGTCGGTATAGAGCTTATCACGCAGAATGGTAAGTCCGTCCTTTTCGGAGTATTCCGAGATAACGGGCATTTCTCTGCTGAGGAATACCGCCATACCCTCCATTGAGGAGTACGCGCCGGTTCTGCAGAACACCAAAACGTCACCGATTTCGAGCGAATTAAGCTCTACGCCGCGCGTGAGCACGTCCGCAGTGGTGCAAAGGCTTCCGCAGAGAGTCCACGGCTGAACGTCATCAGGTGTGTTATTTTTCTTTAACTGAATTATTTTAGGTATCTGCATACCTTGCAGCTGACCGTCGTACTTAAGCTGGTTCATACCGCCGTCAACAACTGCATAGTTGATGCCCTGGTTGGTCTTAACGTCCATTACCTTTGTCAGGTAATATCCGCAGGGCGCGGCAAAGAACCTGCCCATCTCCACGGTTAACTCGCAGAGCTCGGCAGTCTCGCGGATTTTCTCGGAAATTTCGGAAAGGCGTTCTTCCTCAAGCTCGTCGGCGTTGTCCGCAAAATAATCAACCGCTAAACCTGTGCCGTACTCGACGCGCTCGGCGGTGAAGCCGTAGTCGTCCTTAAGCCTTTTAAGCAAGTCAGCGATGTAGTCAAGCTCGCGGATAATCGGCTTTGCCTTACGCTTTTGAGTGCCGGTAAAGTAGTGAATTCCGACGATTTCAATTCCCTTATAATCGGCGCGGTTCTCGATGATATCGAGCACATCAGCCTCGTCCATACCGAACTGGCTGCCGCCCTTTACGTCGGTTACACGTACAAGCACGGGGAAAACCTTACCGCGTCTAATTGCTGCGTCGTTGATTAAATCAACGTGCAGGCGGCTTTCGGCTGTAAATGTGCCGACGCCGTCGTCCGCGGCGCGTTCAACGTCGTCATAAGTTTTATTAACGCCTGAGAATATGATTTTTTTCATATCCACGCCGGTTTTTTCGCAAATTGTCAATTCGCCCGGGCTGCAAACCTCGATTTTGCTAAAGCAATCGGGCAGTTTGCCGAGCAGGAAGGGATTTGCCTTAATCGAAAAACACATTCCGACCTTTTCTCCGAAATACTTGTGAACAAGCTCGGCGCGTTTATTGAACAAATCGAGGTCGAAAATATACGAAGGCGTGGACACCTCCGGGAGAAGTTCCCTTAACTTTTGTTCGTTCATATTATTCGTCCTGAAGCTTCTCGATAAGAGCGTACATAGCCTTAGCCGAGTTGAAGTTCTCGGGAACGAGGTTGTTGGGCTTAATCTCGATGTCAAACTCGTCGTTGAGCTCGCCTACAAGAGCAACGATGTCGAAAGAATCGAGGATACCGTCTGTGATAAGAGCGGTTTCATTTTCAAAGTCTACGTCAGGTCTGAGTTCCTGCAGGATTTCCATTAATTTGTCCATAATAAATATCTCCTTTAATAAATTATTTGAAATATGTTTTTAATGTCTGCATATCAAGCTTGCCATTGGGCAAAGTCGGCAGCTTGTCGAGGTTGACAAGCTTGCGCGGTACCATAAACGCAGGCATATTTTTTCTGAAGTAGAGAACAATGTCCTTTGAGGTAGCCTCGCCTGTATAGAACAGGTAGAGGTGCTCCTTAGGCTTATTGTAGAGCGAACAGCAGTCGGTTACGCCGTCAATCTTCTTGGCGGTTTCCTCAATTTCGCCAAGCTCAATGCGGTGGCCGAGGTGCTTAATCTGTCTGTCCTTTCTGCCGTGGAACTGCAACAGTCCGTCGGAATCGAAGCTTCCGAGGTCGCCTGTTTTGTAGATAAGCTCACGGTAGTTATTGTTGAGCGGATTCTGGATAAAGGACTTTTCGGTATACTCGGCGTTACCGTAGTAGCCGAGAGCGAGAATAGGTCCTGTTACGCAGATTTCGCCTGTTTTGCCCTGCTCGGTGGGGGTGTTGTCCTCGTTGAGCAGGAACACACGGTAGTTGTCATAGGGCTTGCCTATCGGCAGAACCGTGTCGTCGTCAACCTTTTCATTTACAACGTAGTAGGTGCATGAAGCGGTAGCCTCTGTGGGACCGTACTGGTTGACGTAGAGCACGTCAGGCAGGTTCTCCTGCCAGATTTTGAGGTACTTGCACGGCATTACCGAACCCGAGAAGCAGAGCTTTTTGAGATATTCGGGCTTGCTTACATCGAAGGCTCCGAGCTTTGCGGGAAGCTCAACGCCTGCTACGCTCCAGCAGAGAGCCGTGATTTTCTCGTTATTCAGCGTATCGAAAAGCTGTGTGGGAACAGCAAATTCGTTCTTGGGGATGATAAAGGTCTGCGCTCCGAAGGTAATCGGCAGGTAAATATCGCGGATTGCGGCGATATAGTCAAGCGGAGACTGGTTGCCGAGAACGTCGGTGTCGTCAATCGAGAGCACCTTGCCGACAGAATCAATATAGGTCATCAGCGACTGGTGCGAGGTGATTACACCCTTGGGCACGCCTGTTGAGCCCGAGGTGAAGATTACGTACAGAGGCGAGGTGCAGACAATGCCCTCCTCCCTGCTCTTAAGCAGCTCCTCGTCGGCAGGAGTTGACATAATGTCCTCCATAACGACCATCTTGCCGTCAAAGTTAAGGCTCTGAGCAATCTCAAGATGAGCCTTGTCAACAAGCATAATGTCCGACTTGATAACGCTTAAAATCTGGTTGAGCCTTGTAACGGGCATATCGCCGTCCATAGGAGCGTAAAAGCAGCCTGCTCTTACCGCTCCGAGGAAGCATGCCGGGGTGAACACGTGTCTGCCCGACATTACAACAACAGGGTCACCCGGCTGTGTGATACCTGCAAGGTATGTGCCGATTGACTTTGTGAGGCCGTTAAACTCACCGAAGGTCAGGCTGTTTTCGGGATCTTTGAAAGCTGTTTTTGTAGAATATTTTTCTGCTGCAGCGTTTAATCTGCATAAAACTGATTTTTCCATAGCTTCTCCTGTAAGAGTACATAATATGTCCAATATAATTAACCATTTTAATTATAATTAAAATACGCCCAAAGTCAAGCAGTTTTTCGTAATTAAGTGAAAAATTGACATTATTATTAAACCTTTATGAGCTTATTGTGCTTTAATAGATAAAACGCCCAATCCATCAAATTTCGGACTGAACGTATAATGCTGATAATCACTTAAAATAGTGGTATATCTGACACTTCAAAGTGCCGTTGTAAACCTTGCGGCGTTTGTCGGCTTTTCTGCCGAAAATCTTTTCAAAATCGTCGTCGGGAGTAATTACGGTATAGCTTTTTCCCTTCTCGCGGACAAAGCGCTCTCCCATAATCTTGTAAAGCCCCTCGGCGGACTTTATGTCGAGCAGTCTTTCGCCGTATGGCGGATTGGTGATAACCGTTGCGTAGCCCTCGGGCTGTACATAGTCCTTAATATCACGGACAGCAAAGGTTATCTTATCCCCTACGCCGGCGATTTCGGCGTTTTTCCTTGCGGTTTCGAGTGCTAAGCTGTCAATGTCGTAGCCTTCCGCGCGGAATTCGCAATCGCGGTTTTCCCTTGAACGCGCAAGCTCGCGCTCGGCTTCAAAAACTCCGTCGGGAATACAGCTCCATTTTTCGCAGGCAAAGTAGCGGTTTACGCCGGGCGCGATTTTGAGCGCCTTTTGCGCTGCTTCAATCAGGATTGTGCCGCTGCCGCACATCGGGTCGATAACAAAGTGATTCGGACGTACAAAAGCGAGCTCCGCCATTGCCGCCGCCAAGGTTTCCTTAATCGGCGCGTCGTTTGAGTCGGCGCGGTAGCCTCTTTTGTGAAGCCCTGCGCCCGAGGTGTCGAGCGTAATGCTGACCTTGTCCTTTAGTATCAAAAACTGAATTTGGTGAACAGGGCCGGTCTCCTCAAACCAAGAGAGCATATAGCGCTTTGAAAGCCGCTCGGCAACAGCCTTTTTGATTATTTTTTGGCAGTCGGGCACGCTTTTGAGCTTTGAGCTCAGGCAGCTTCCTTTTACGGGAAAGGCATCGGACATTCCGATGAAGCTTTCCCACTCGATATTCTTTACACCGTCAAAAAGCTCGTCAAAGCTCTCGGCTTTGAACTCCGCAAGTAAAATCTGAATTCTCTCGGCGTAGCGCGAGTTGATATTCGCCCTTGCAAGGGTGGAAAAATCGCCCTCAAAAATAACTCTGCCGTTTTCGGCGCGGACATTCTTTATTCCCAAAAACTTAAGCTCGTTGGCGCAAAAGCCCTCGAGCCCGAAAATACACGGCGCTGTAAATGTTAGGTTCATAATAAATCCTCTGTTTCGCAAAAAGAGGGCGGACAGCAGTCCGCCCCTAATGATTATAATATTTAGTCGTTTGTGGGCTCAAGCAAGCCGTAGTCGCCGTCAGCGCGTTTGTAAACAACGTTTACCTCAGAGGTATCGGCGTTGATGAACATATAAAAATCGTGGTTAATCATATTCATCTCGAGGATTGCCTCGTCAACGGTTACGGGCTTAACAAGCACCTGCTTTTTGCGCACAACCTTGTACTCGTCCTCCACGGGCTCGTCGTCCACAGGAAGATCAGCGATGATTGTCTCTATATTGCCGGACTTAATGCGCTTTTCGAGCTTAGTCTTATTCTTGCGAATTTGGCGCTTGAGAATTTCAATATCGCGGTCGAGCGCGTCGTTCATCTCGGGCATTGTGCTCTCGGCGCGGTACACCATCGAATGGTCACGAATTGTAATCTCAACTGTCTGGCGGTTCTTTTCAAGGGTGACAACAACATTTGCGGTAGCGTCCTCCGAAAAGAGCTTGTTGAATTTAGAAAGCTTTTTTTCAACTCTTTCCTTGAAATTATCTCTGAGGTTAACTTTTCTTGCTGTGTAGGTGATTTTCATAAAAATTTCCTCCCTTATTAAGTTTTAAATTCAACTTACCGTAATACAGTAAGCGTTTATGCTTTGGTAATAATGCGGTTACCTTCTGCCGTTGCCGTTTCCGCGGCGGCTGTAACCGCGGCTCTCTCCGCGCTTAAGGTCGGACATCTTGTCCTCGCTTGTCTTTTTAAAGCTCGACATCATATCCTCAAACGAGGTAGGAGCGCTCTTGCGGCTGCTCTGCCACTCAAAATCTCCGGGAGATTTTACCGGCGGAGCGGGCTTGTAAGGCTGTCTGTTCGGTCTTTCGCTTTTTTTAAACGGCGGTTTAGGTCTGCTCTGCTGTTCCTTGGGGAGCGCCTGCTTGATTGACAGCTTAATTTTGCCGTTATCAATCGCGAGAACCTTGACCTTGACGGTCTGCCCCACCTGAACATAATCTGATATTTCGTTGATAAACGTAGGCGCTACCTCCGAAATATGTACCATACCTGTTTTTGAATCGGGTAAATCGACGAACGCGCCGAACTTTGTAATTCCCGAAACCTTGCCTTCCAAAATCATTCCGACTTCAAGTGCCATATAGAATTTGTACCCCTTGATTTAACCTTTCTGCCCTATTGTTCGCCTGCGACGTTGATAAAAATTCTCTCGCCCTCACCGACGTAGCCAAAATCCTCCTTGGCGATTTTCTCTATATAATCCGAACGCTGCTGACCGGTATAACCGCGCACCTTTTCCAGATATTGAGACTGAATTTCAACCACATTGATTTCCTGCTGGAGCTCGCTTAGCTCAGCCTTTTTTTCAGCGATTTTTACGCTTTGGTTGATGATTGTAATAACAGCGTAAAACGCAAAGCCTATTGCGGCGAGATAAAGCAGGATATACCTTTTCTTGCGCCTTTTTTTAACAGGCTTGACTTCCTTTGGACCGTCGGCGTTAAGAACAACCTTCGGCTCTTCAGCCTGATCCCACGGATCTTTTTCTTTTACTTTTTTTGCCATATCGTGTCCTTTTATTATTACGTTTATTTATACTCAAATTATTACTTATGAAAAATACTATTCTACCACCTACATTATACAATATATGATAACCAATTTTCAATAGCTTTTTTGCAATATTTTTAATTTTTGTAAAAATTGCCACAATAATTCTTTTTATCCACGATATTATCGGGTTAAGAATTCTCTGCAAAAGTCTGCCTATTGTCAGTCTGTATATAAAAAATCCCAAACCGGCGCCGAAAATTACATATACTCTTATATAGCCGTCGAGAAAGCCGAGTGAAAAGTAGAATATACTAACCGCGCAAAGGAGCATAAAGGTGATATCGAGTGCGATAACCGCCGATTTTTTAAGACTCAGGGTGTGCCTTAGCAGCGCGAGAACTCCGTAAATAATCCCCAACACCGCGCCGAGCGGTAAAGAATATAAAAACGCCGTCGACTGGACGGCAAAGCTTTGCTCCATACGCTTACCTAAAAAGCTTTGATAGCTTTGATTTTGAGCCGTTGCCGATATACTGCATAGCGTCCACCCTGCCCTCGATAGAAACGTCGCCCGAGTCGAGGTTGAGCTTGTCAATGTGCAGTCCGCTGCCCTTTATAATCAGCGAGCCGTCCGTTGTTTTTACCGACACCGCGTCCTCGTTAAAGCCGTTTACATCCTCGGCGCCGGTGATTACCAGCTTTTTTCTGTTGTCGAGCATAAGTGTATGCGGCTTTGTCTTTGTGATTTCCGCCATAAATAAAACCTCCGTATATTTTTTAGGGATAACCTTTATAAAATATACGGAAGTGTTCGCTTAAATATTCAAAGCAATACCGCATAATTCAGGCGTGCGCCGTGAATTGTGAGGTATTGCATTATTTTTCAGACGACGGCCTCGTACATTGTCGCGGCGTCCTCCTTGCGGACAACCTCTTTTACGGCTGTCACCCTTACATTAACGGTACGCGCACCGAGGGTAATCTCGATGATATCGCCCTCTTTAACGTCGTACGAAGCGCGTGCCTGCTTGCCGTTTACTACGACCTTACCTGCGTCGCACGCCTCGTTTGCAACGGTTCTGCGCTTGATTAAGCGCGATACTTTTAAATACTTGTCAAGTCTCATAAAAATTACCTTCCAAAAAATATCGGCTGCCCCGAAAGAGACAGCCGAAGATGTAAATTAAATTACTTATTTACAGCATCCTTGAACGCCTTGCCTGCCTTGAAAGCGGGAACCTTAGAAGCGGCGATCTCGATTGAGTTACCTGTTCTGGGATCTACGCCTGTTCTTGCATTTCTCTGGCGCTGCTCGAATGTACCAAAGCCTGTGAGCTGAATCTTGTCGCCCTCAGCAACCGCCTTTACGATAGTATCAATTGTAGCGGAAAGAGCCTTCTCGGCGTCTTTCTTTGAAAGACCGCTCTGCTCAGCAACAGCGGCGATGAGTTCTGTTTTTTTCATCTTAATTTTCCTCCATTTTATTATATTTAACTTCATCCCAAAGGGAATTAAGTTGCTCAAGTGACGCCGTTTTCATATCAATCCCTCTTTCATTTGCGAGGGCTTCTACCTTTGTAAAACGGCCTATGAATTTGTCGCAGGCGTCGTACAACGCCTTTTCGCTGTCGATTTTAAGGAAACGCGCAACGTTTACCGCTGAGAACAGCACGTCACCGAGCTCCTCATACTGATTATCGACGTCGTTTTTGGCGATAGCCTCTTTAAGCTCGCCGCACTCCTGAGTTAACCGTCGACTTTATCCCAGTCAAAGCCTACCTTAGCCGCCTTTTTCTGAACCTTTTCGGCTCTCATCAGCGACGGCAAAGCCTTTGACACGCTCTGCATTGCCTGAGTCTGGGTTGTCTGCGACTTGGTCTGCATTTTTACCGCGTCCCAGTTCTTTAATGCCTGGTCGGCGTTCCCTGCGCTTTTGTCACCGAACACGTGAGGATGGCGGATAATCAGCTTTTTGCAGATACCGTCGCAGATATCATTGATATCAAAGCTGTTTATCTCACGCTCCATCTCAGCGTGAAGCGCTACCTGAAGAAGAACGTCTCCGAGCTCTTCCTTAAGAAGCTCCTTGTCGTCGGTGTCGATAGCCTCAACAGCCTCGTAGGTTTCTTCGATAAAGTTTGAACGGATGGACTTGTGCGTCTGCGCCCTGTCCCACGGACATCCGCCGGGGGCGCGCAGGATTTTGACAATCTCAATCAGGTCGTCAAAATTGTAATTCGGTTTTTCCTTAAAGTCCATATATACATCTCCGAAGCCGTGGAAAAATGCAATCCACAGTTATATATTCTACCCAATTAAGTGCAATTTTTCAAGTGTTTTTGCGATTTTTTCGCCTTTTGGTAAAATCCTCACCTCTTGGGCAGAAAATGTGCGTAATATTAGTAAAATTGCAATATAAATTACGGCTGCGGCAAGGATTGCGATGACGGTTGAGAGCCTGTGGTTCATATGACCTTCGCAAAGCTTGTTGACAAAAAAGGCAACTGCCGAGCTTCCGACCGCTCCGATAAGCGGTTTGATTGTGGTTGAAAAGAAGTTCGGAACGATCCCCGAGTACTTGACGAGCAGGAACATTCCAACCACGCAGATAAGAGCATATGAAATCAGCGAGCCTGCCGTCGCGCCCTGAATGTTGACCTCGGGCATACTTACAAAAATCCAAGAGGTTCCTA
>ONPH01000031.1 GCA_900319655.1 uncultured Eubacteriales bacterium | reverse complement strand
GTGATACCCTCTGCTTTGCATTGCTCAGATTTTCAAAAAAAGATTCTTTTCTGTAGTAATTATGAGGCTGGCTCTTTTTCACTTTTGAGCCAGCCCCTTTGTTTTTGGTATAAAGCGCCAACAGGGACTCGAAGGCAAAAACAGTGCGGTGCACTGTTTTTAGCGAGAGAGGCAAGCTCACAATATCCAATTCCACACGCCGCAAGTAACGAGCAGAAACCTTGCGTTTATTGCGTTGGCGCACTAAACCACCCACAGGGTGGTTTTTGTTTTTGGTATAAAGCGCCAACAGGGACTCGAAGGCGAGCGTGCCGAAGGCAAAAACAGTGCAGTGCACTGTTTTTAGCGAGAGAGGCAAGCCCACCATATCCAATTTATCACGCCGCAAGTAACGAGCAGAAACCTTGCGTTTATTGCGTTGGACAAGCCTGACGGAATATGATATAATCAAATCGAAAAATCTTAAATGCCGAACTCAGGTGAAAGTATGAAAGTAATTGAAAAAATCAGCGAATTCTTCGGAAAGTATATGGCGCTGATTGTACTGGCGGTAGCAGCGCTCGCGCTGTTTGTTCCGCAGTCGTCGCTGTGGATAGACACGTCGTGGATAAACTACCTTTTGATGGTTGTAATGTTCGGCATGGGGCTGACTATGAAGCCGAGGGATTTTGCCCTGGTTTTCAAAAGACCAAAGGACATTTTAGTCGGCACCGCGGCGCAGTTTATTATTATGCCTGCGCTGGCGTTCGGCTTGAGCAAACTTTTTCAGCTTGACCCGGCGCTCACGGCAGGGGTGGTGCTTGTCGGCACCTGCCCGGGCGGCACGTCGAGCAACGTAATCACCTACCTGTCAAAGGGCGACGTCGCGCTGTCTGTGGGAATGACGAGCGTTAACACCCTGCTCGCGCCGCTGCTGACTCCGGCGATAACGTGGCTGCTGCTGCAAACGACCGTCAGGGTAGATGTTTGGGCGATGTTCTGGAGCATTATCCAGGTGATTATTATTCCTGTTGCCCTCGGCTTTGTAATAAACCGTTTCTTCGGAAAATTCACGGAGAAGGCTGTCGCGGTTTTGCCGTCGGTTTCCACCGTCGCAATTTGCCTGATTATCGCCGCGGTTGTATCTCATAACGCGGAGAAAAACTACACAAGCGGAGTATTGGTTTTTGCCGTTGTAATTCTTCACAACCTGCTCGGCTACGCCGGCGGTTTCGGGCTCGGCAAGCTGCTTAAAATGCCTCCCGAAAAAGTAAAGGCTCTGTCGATTGAGGTCGGAATGCAAAACTCGGGACTTGCCACAAGCCTTGCGGGAACGGCGTTTTCAGGCCTTGCGATGGCGACAGTGCCCGGCGCGGTTTTTTCCGTTTGGCACAACATATCCGGCGCGATTTTGGCAGGCTTTTACAGGAGATGGAAAAACAGCAGCGAAAACGAAAAATGACAGATAGTAGTCCTAACTGAGTTTAATATTATTTCCAATATCAAAATATATTTAACTTAAAACATATTGAATTTTGTACGTAATTATGCTATAATAATGTACAAGAAAGGAGGCGGATAATATGCCGCAAATAAGACCGATTACCGACCTGCGAAACACAAACGAGATTTCCGAGCTTTGCCACGCGAAAAAAGAGCCCGTTTTTATCACCAAAAACGGATACGGCGATTTGGTAGTACTCAGCATAGAGGCATATGAGGAGTTAATTGAAACCCTGCATACAGACGCGGCTATCAGGGACGCTGAGCAGGAGATTTCCGCCGGAGGGGAGCTGCTTGACGCACGCGAGTCGTTATCTTCCCTCAGAAAAAAGCACAGTCTATGAAGTACACCGTAAAATTGTATCCGCGGGCATACCGCGATTTAGATGAAATATATTCTTATATTTCCGTAAACTTGACGGAGCAGGGCACTGCGGAAAAAATGATAGCCGACTTGGAAAACGCGATTTTCAGCTTGGAACAATTCCCCAAACGGGGCAGCGTCAGGCGTATCGGCGTTTATGCCAATCAGGATTACCGCCAATTATTCATAAAAAAATACACGGTTATTTACCGTGTCTGTGACGAAAAGCAAGAGGTTCACATTGTAACCGTACGTTACGCGCCGAGCCGATTCTAAAACAAAAGGAAGTACCCGGTTAAGGTACTTCCTCTTTTTATGCAAAGTATTTTGTATTACATCAGTGAGCAGACGAGGTCGGTGTACTCCGAGGGGTTTTCGAGGGGAAGTCCCGCGATAAGCAGTGCCTGTGAGTAGAGCACCTCGGCGTACTTTTTCGCCTTGTCAACGTCGGTCTGAATGAGGGCTTCCATATTCTTGACCGCGGTGTGGTTCATATTGAGCTCAAGCACGCGCTGAGCCTTCATTCCGCTGCCGGGCTGAACAGCGTTGAAGTATTTTTCCATCTCGAACGAGATACCGCCCTTTGCGGTGAGGCAAACGGGGTGGGATACGAGCTTTTTGGACTCCACAACCTCGGCAACCTTGTCACCGAGAGTTTCCTTTACAAAGGTGAGCAGAGCGGTGCTGTCCTTCTTCTCGTCCTCTGTCTTTTCGTCGTCGCTCTCAATTCCGAGGTCGTCGTTTGTCGCGGAGCAGAAGCGTTTTTCCTTGTACATCATCAAGGTCTGGAGTGTGAATTCGTCGGCGTCCTCTGTGCAGTAAAGGATTTCATAGCCCTTTGAGCGCAGCATCTCGGTCTGCGGAAGCGCGTCGATAGCCGCGGCGGTTTCGCCTGTGGCAAAGTAAATTCTCTCCTGGCCTTCCTTCATTCTGTCAACATATTCGGACAGGGTAACTAGCTTTTTCTCGGTTGAGGAGTAGAACATCAAGAGATCCTGAAGCTCGTCCTTGTGCATACCGTAGTCGGCAACAACGCCGTATTTGAGCTGTCTGCCGAAGGCGGCGAAGAACTTTTCGTAGTTCTCGCGGTCGTTTTTGAGCATTGAGGTTAGCTCGTTTTTAATCTTCTTCTCAATATTCTGAGCGATTGTGAGCAGGTGACGGTCGTGCTGGAGCATCTCACGCGAGATATTCAGCGACAAATCGGCGGTGTCCACAATACCCCTTACAAAGCGGAAGTATTCGGGAACGAGCTCCTCGCAGTTTTCGGTAATCAAAACGCCGCTGGAATAGAGCTGCAGTCCCTTTTTGTAGTCCTTTGAGTAGAAGTCGTAGGGAGCGGTCGAGGGGATGAACAGCAGAGCCTTGTATGTAACAACGCCCTCTACCGAGGTAACGATTGTCTTAATCGGCTTGTCGGCAGCCATAAACTTTTCGTTGTAAAAGCGGTCGTACTCCTCCTGCTTAACGTCCTTTTTCGGGCGCTGCCAGATGGGAATCATGCTGTTGAGCGTTTCGCGCTCGGTGTAATCCTCATACTCGGGCTTGTCGCTGTCCTTGGTCTCCTCCTTGACCCTGCTCTTTTTTACGTCCATAAGAATCGGGTAGCGGATGTAGTCGGAATATTTCTTTACGAGGCTTTGAAGTCTGTACTGCTCCAAAAACTCGTCGTAATTTTCGTCGTCGGTGTTGTCCTTAAGGGTGAGGATAATCTCGGTGCCGATGCCGTCCTTCTCGATTTCGGTGATTGTGTAGCCGTCCGCACCGCTCGACTGCCAGCAATATGCGGTATCACAGCCGTACTTTTTGGTGTTTACCACAATCTCCTTGGCAACCATAAACGCGGAGTAAAAGCCTACGCCGAACTGACCGATAATGTCGATGTCATCGGGCTTTTCCTCGAGCTCGTTTTTGAACTTGAACGAGCCTGAGTTCGCGATTGTGCCGAGGTTGTTTTCGAGGTCGTCCTTGTCCATACCGATACCGTTATCGGTGATTTTCAGGGTGCGGCTGTCCTTGTCAGCCTCGATGAAAATGTTAAAATCGCTCCTTGTCATACCGAGCTTGTCGTCGGTCAAGGCGATAAAGCAGAGCTTGTCAATCGCGTCGCTGGCGTTTGAGATAATCTCGCGCAGGAAAATTTCCTTGTGCGTGTAGATTGAGTTAATCATCAAATCGAGCAGGCGCTTTGATTCGGATTTAAACTGTTTTTTTGCCATCTTGATTACTTCCTTTTTAATGATTTCAAAATTATTGCCTTCATATATATTTTAACACTTATGTCAAGCGTTGTGTTTTTCGTGGTTTTCGTAGATTGACAGCGCAACCTTGCTGTTGAGGAAAATCTCCCTTTTCAGGTCGTTAAGGCTGTCAAAGCGCTTTTCGGCTCTGATAAAGTCTAGCAGGCGGATATCGGCTGTCTGACCGTAGATTTCGCTTCCGCGGTACTTTGGCATCCAGGTTTCGTAGAGCGGTTTTTCTCCGCCGACGGTGGGCTTGATACCGACGTTTGTAACTCCGCAGAAGCGCTCTCCGCTTTCGAGCGTTACGACGGAAGCGTACACGCCGAATTTCGGCAGGATAAGTCCTTTCTGAACGGCTTGGTTGATTGTCGGCGTGCCGAGCTCTCTGCCCAAGCGCTTGCCGTGCAAAACAGGCGCGGAAAAGCCGAACAGACTGCCGAGCATAAGGTTTGCCTCGCTCACTCTGCCGTCGGCAATTTTCTGCTTAATCAGCGACGAGCAAACAACCTCGCTGCCGATTTTGAACGGCGGAGCGACAAAAAGCTCTATCCCCTTTTCTTTGCACAGCTTTTCGAGCAGTTCGACGTCGCCCGAGGCGTTCTTGCCGAATCGGTAATTAAAGCCGCAGTAGAGCTTTTTCGCGCTGAGCGTTTCGCAGATAACCCTGTCAAAAAACTCCTGCGCGCCGAGCTCCTTAACCGAATTAAAGTCGATGAAAAAGGTCTTGTCAATGCCTAGGCCTTCGAGCGCTTTAATCTTGTCGCCGTGCGTCATAAGCATGGGCGTGTCCATTCCGCTGATGACGGCTTTCGGGCTTTTGCCGAAGGTCAGGCAAACGCTCGTCAGACCGTTTTTGCTCTGCTGCGCGGCAGGCTCGATAACGCTTAGATGACCGCGGTGGAGACCGTCAAAAAAGCCGAGCGCGACGGCGGTTTTATTCACTTGTCGCTTTAGTTCAAAGTAACACTGCATAGGCTTCCTCAGATTTTTCCGCTTTTTAATAACATCGCGGTTTTGAGCACCGCAATCTGCGTTTTCGCGTCGGGAATTTGGTTGTTTAGAACCATCTCGACGGCTTTGTCGAGGTGGATTTTTTCAACGTTCAAAAACTCCCCCTCGTCGGGACGGCTCTCGCCCAGCTTTTCAACGCGGCAGGCGTAGAGGTGGATAATCTCGTCGGTGTAGCCCGGCGTCGGGTAAACCTGACCGAGCGAGATGTACGAATAGCCCTGAGCGCCGGTTTCCTCGAGCAGCTCGCGCTTGCCGTTTTCGAGCGGAGTTGAGCCCTTTTCGAGCTTGCCGGCAGGCAGCTCGAGCACAATCTCGGCGTAGGGATAGCGGAACTGCCTTACGAAAAAGAGGTTATTATCCTCGTCGAGCGCCGCAACGCAGACGCCTCCCGGGTGGCGGACGACCTCGCGTTTAGAAAAAGAGCCGTCGGGCAGCTCAACGTCGTCGTGGTAGACGTGCAAAATCCTGCCGCTGAAAATTTCAGTTGATTTAAGCGTTTTTTCGGTTAGTTTCATAGATGACCTCTAAACTCTATTACTAACGTATAGGACAGCCGAAAGACTGTCCCATTTGCGTTATGATTATATTATTTATTCTCGTCCTCGTCGTCGAAGAACTTAATCTGGCTTACGATGTTGTCAACCGCCTCGTCCGAGATTACGTTCGGCTCGTCAAGGTACTTTGAGCGCTTTTCGATACTGTCGATTGCCCACTGCATTTGCTCCTGATGATTTGACGGCTTGCGCGGAGCTTCGTAAATTTCATCGTCCTCGGGATTTTGAATATTCACATACTGCTCCTTTGGCTGTTCGGGCGCGGCAGGCTCGCTGTCGTCCTCGACAATCGCAGGCTCGCTGCCGTCGTCGGGCTCAGGCTGTTCCTCGGGCTGAGGTTCGGGCTGTTCCTCTGCTTCTTCGGCAGGCTGATTATTTGCGCTCTTGTCAATGCCGAAATCAGGAGCGTCATACTCGTCGTCAATCTGCTCGGCAGCAGCCATAATAACCTCGCCGGGCGCGTCAATCTGCTTTTCGCGCCTTGCCTCGGCAATCGCCTTTAGCTCGTCGAGGTGGTTAACGGGCTTTTCTACCTTGGGATCGTTCTCGTCAAAGTAAATATCGTACCAAATGAGGAACACATACACCGTCCAAACGCGGCGG
This sequence comes from uncultured Eubacteriales bacterium, assembly GCA_900319655.1. Taxonomy (GTDB): domain Bacteria; phylum Bacillota; class Clostridia; order Oscillospirales; family Acutalibacteraceae; genus Ruminococcoides. The sequence goes on along the minus strand of ONPH01000031.1, from coordinate 3,838 downwards.
CTGTTGTCCTCCTTGCCGGTGAAGTGCTCGTCGAGCCAGCCGACAAGCGCGTCTGTATTAAAGAATTTCTCGGCGGTTTTACCGGTGAATTTTCTCTTAACAATGCCGTAGTATTTCTCGTCCTTAAGCCACTCTCTGGTGGGTACGGGGAAGCCGAGCTTTTCCTTTTCGGCGGTTTCCTCGGGCAAATGCTTTGCCGCAGCCTTGCGCATAGCGTACTTGGTGTTGCTCTTGTTAACGCGCAGGCGCGTCGGCAGCGTTGAAGCCACCTTGAACACCTCTTTGTCGAGGAAGGGAACTCTGAGCTCGAGGGAATTTGCCATACTCATTCTGTCCGCCTTTAGCAGAATATCACCGACCATCCACATATTGATGTCGAGGTACTGCATTTTGGTTACGTCGTCGTACTTGCGGCAGCGGTAGTAGTGCTTTCTCGCGTAGCTCTGCGGAGCTGTGGCGATTGAGGGATCCTTCAAAATGCTCTGCTTCTGCTTCAAGTCGTACATAAACGCGTTGCCGATATAGCGCTCCTCGAGCGGATCGCAGGCGCGGATAAGATAATCCCTGCCCTTAATATCGGGCAGCTTGGTGCAGATAAAGCGGATAAACTTGCGCAGGAAATGCGGAACGCACTTTTGGTACATTCTGAAAACGCGCGGATCGTTGTAGCAGGTGTAGCCGCCGAACAGCTCGTCAGCGCCCTCGCCCGAGAGCACAACCTTTACGTACTGGCTTGCAAGGCGCGATACAAAGTACAGCGCCACGCAGGACGGATCGGCAAGCGGCTGATCCATATGATACTGAACCGTCGGAACGGCGTCCCAGAATTCCTCGCTGGAGATAAGGTGGGTGTGGTGCTCAACTCCGATTTTCTCGGACAAGCCCTTTGCCCAACTGATTTCATTATATCTGTCGCCAAAGTCAAAGCCCACGGTAAAGGTCTTTTGGTCGGCAAAGTAGGTCGAAACGTAACTTGAATCAACGCCCGAGGACAGGAAACAGCCGACCTCAACATCTGCGATTTTATGGGCGTTAACGGAGTTTTCAAACGCCTTTTCAATCCTGTAAACCGCCTCGTCCTCGCTCATATTTTCATCGGGATTAAAGCGCGGTTCAAAGTAACGTGTAGTCTCAATCTCGCCGTTTCTATACCACAGATAGTTGCCCGGAAGCAGGCAGAAAACGTCCTCAAAGAACGTCTCGGGCGGTACGGCGTACTGGAATGAAAGGTAGGTGTCAAGCGCGCGTTTGTTGAAGCGCTTTTCAAACTTAGGATATTCGAGAATAGACTTAATCTCGCTTGCGTAGACGAACTCGCCCTCTACGGTGGTGTAGTGCATCGGCTTAATTCCGAAGAAGTCGCGCGCGATGAACAGGCTCTTGTCTTTGGTGTTGTAGATTGCGAAGGCGAACATTCCGCGGAGCTTGGGGAGCAAGTCCTCCTGCCACTCCTCAAAGCCGTGAACAAGCACCTCGCTGTCGGACTCGGTGCGGAAGGTGTGACCTTTTTCAATCAGCTTCGCCTTTAGATTTTTGTAGTTGTAAATCTCGCCGTTAAAGGTGAGAATCAAGGTTTTGTCCTCGTTATAAATCGGCTGATTGCCGGTGCCGAGGTCGATAATTGAGAGCCTTCTGAAACCCATATTGATATTTTCGTCGGAATAGAAGCCGTCGGAATCGGGACCGCGGTGGGTGATTACCCCGGTCATTTTCTTTAAGACTTCCTCGCGGTTTTCGAGCGTACCTGTAAAGCCGCATATACCACACATATTAATAACCCCTTTCCAAAGGAATCTTCAAAAGATAACATTTTTCCAATATACAATTTTATTTTACCACAATACGCCGATAAATTCAATAAAGAATTAAATTTTTTTCGGGTGAGTTTGTTAATGTACTGCCTTTAAAGGCTCCCCCATCTATTATTTTAATACCCTCGCCAAATTTTACGCTTTTAAGGTTTTCGCATTTACTGAACGCGTTCCCGCTTATCATCTCAACGCTGTCGGGGATTACAACACTTTCAAGCGAAGAAAGATTATTAAACGCTTTTTCCGTAATAAGTTTTGTGCCGTCCTTTATTACGTAATCCTTGGGAGTGTTTTTGTTCGCGATAACAAGACAGTTTAAAATATATAAAACACCGTCTGTCCAATTATCGGGATTGTTATATATAGGCGTATTTATAAAGGAAGTATCGAAGATAAAGTCAACATTCTTTCCGCCCTTAATCTCAGCAAGCTTTGTACAATCCTTAAATGTTTCGTCGGAAATTGTAGTCACCTTATCGGGAATATTAATACTCTTAAGATTTTTACAGCGTCTGAAACAATTATATCCGATTTGTTCAACAGTATCGGGAATAACAATATTTTCAAGCTTTGTACAACACTCAAAAGACCTCTCCCCCAGATATTTAAGATTAGCGGGCAGCTTAATTGTTTTAAGACTTGTACAATCCGAGAATACGCTCTGATTACTGAATTCTTCTATACTATCGGGAAGCTCTACATCGGTAAGACTTGAGCATCTTGAAAAGCAATCACTGGGAAGTTCCTTCATTTCAGCGAGAAGCTTTACACTTTTAAGGCTGCGGCAATTGCTGAACGCGTATGCTCCTATTTTCGTAACATTTTTAGGAATTACGATACTTTCAAGCGCCGAAGCGTTAAAAAACGCAAAAGTATCAAATTCCGTAACGCTTTCGGGAAGTGTAATACTCTTAAGGCTTGAGCAAGCTGAAAAAGCACAGTAACCTATAAATTTAAGCGTTTCGGGCAGATTTACCTGCGTAAGATTTTCGCAGCCTGAAAAGCATCCTGCGTAAACACCTGTAACTTCCTTGCCGATTGTCGCGGTTTTAATATCCTTAACATACTTTTTCCACGGAAGATAATCTCCGGGAGAGCTTTCATCGTCGATGTAAAAAATCTCTTTGTCTCCGATTTTCTTTATTTTTAATTCGCCTGTTTTTTTATTAAAGCTCCATAAGTTCGCGCCTTTGCCCTCTACTATGTCGCTGTTTTTTGATACTGTTGACGCGGATGTTTCGGCAGCGCTTACAGCGACTGCTCCTGTGCTCGCGAGCATAATGCCCGACATAATTACCGCTATTGTTCTTCTTAAAAAATTCATTGTTTCTTCCTCTTCCTTTTTTTTATCTGACAAAGTTAAATATGTCTTCTATCGAAGCGTTATTGTCTATGTCTACGGAATAAAAAAACTCGACGCCATCTTTTTCCCATTCCTTTGCGGAAGCCGACATAATTGTCATACATGATAAAAATGTTAACACAGATAAAAGTACCGCTAAAAAATTTTTTGACTTCATTTAAAAGTCCTCCTTAATAGTATTTCGTCCCCGATTTGTTTTTTGTTTCAAATCTGCCGCTTGCTTTCTTTTTCAAAGGCGGGATTGGCTGTCGGGTTTCTTGACCTTTCACCATTGTAGTGTCAAAAAACTCGGAAAAAGTTTCAAAAATTTCGAATATTTTTTATTATTGTATAATTTGTACACGATTAGCTCCGATTTAACGTCTTTATTGTTATAGTTTTGAACAAAATCTGATAACATTCAAAAACGCCGATGTCTTTTGACACCGACGTTTTTATTAATATATATAGTTTTTTACGCGTTATAGGAATAGTTCGGACTCTCCTTCGTAATCTGGATATCGTGGGGGTGGCTCTCACGCAGGCTGGACGCGGAAATCTGAACGAATTTCGCCTTTCTGTGGAGCTCCTCGATAGTAGCGCAGCCTGTATAGCCCATACCCGCTCTAAGTCCGCCCATCATCTGGTAAACCGTATCGGATAAAAGTCCCTTATAGGGTACTCG
>ONPH01000113.1 GCA_900319655.1 uncultured Eubacteriales bacterium | reverse complement strand
AAATCGAGGTAAGGCTGACGCCTTGCCGAGACTTTTTTGGGCAACATGACGGAACAATATTCAAGCAAGGCGTGCGCCGTAAATTGTGCGGTGTTGCCTTAAGTTTTTTATCAGAAATTGAGCAGTCCTGCTCCGTTATTTACCGCCAAAAACGCCGCGGCAAATACGAGCGAAACAATCGTCATCAGCTTAATCAAGATGTTGATTGAAGGACCTGAGGTGTCCTTGAACGGATCGCCTACGGTGTCGCCTACGACAGCCGCCTTGTGCGCCTCGGAGTTTTTGCCGCCGGGCGAGCTCTCGATATACTTTTTGGCGTTATCCCACGCGCCGCCTGAGTTAGACATAAATATCGCGAGCATTACGCCGGTAATCAGCGAGCCTGCGAGAAGTCCTCCAAGCGCTTCAACGCCGAGCAAATATCCGACCAAAAGCGGAGCGATTACCGCCATAACGCCGGGGAGAATCATCTCTCTGAGCGCAGCGTGAGTGGAGATTGAAACGCATTTTGAGTAGTCGGGTTCCTCGTCTCCCTTAAGAATTCCGGGCTTTTCTTTGAACTGGCGTCTTACCTCGGCAATCATTTTATTCGCCGCTTTTCCGACGCTGTCCATGGTGAACGCCGAGAATAAAAACGGAAGCATTCCGCCGATAAACAAGCCTGCTACTACCTTCGGTGACAAAATCGACATTCCGCTGCCGGCAATTCCCGCGGTTTGAGCGAACGAAGCGAACAGCGCAAGTGCTGTAAGCGCGGCTGATCCGATCGCAAAGCCCTTGCCGATTGCGGCAGTTGTGTTGCCTACGCTGTCGAGCTTGTCGGTAATTTCTCTTACCTGCGGATCAAGCTCGCTCATCTCGGCAATACCGCCGGCGTTGTCGGCAATAGGACCGTAGGCGTCAACCGCGATCGTCATTCCGGTTGTGGAAAGCATACCTACCGCGGCAAGCGCGATTCCGTAAAGGCCTGCGCCTTCCTGAGCCATAATAAAGTACGATACCAAAATACCCAAAACAATAAAGATAATCGGGATAGCTGTGGATTTCATTCCGACGCCGAGACCGCTGATAATATTGGTTGCAGAGCCGGTTTTTGAGCTCTCGGCAATCTTCTTAACCGAACGGTAACGGTCGGAAGTATACATCTCGGTAAGCTTGCCGATTGCCGTTCCCACAACAAGCCCGGCGAGTACGCAAATAAACGGATTAAACGAGTTAAACATAACCTTGCTGAGAACTCCGCCGCAGACAATTACAAGTCCTGTGGCGATATATTCACCGAGGTTAAGCGCCTTTTGGGGATTGGAGTTTTTGCCGCCCCTGACAAAGAACACTGCGATTATCGAGCCGATAATACCGATTGCGCACAAAATCATCGGGAAAATCGCGGCGCTCATTCTGCTCTCGCCGCTGAAGCACGCAAAAGCAAGTGTGATGGCGGATACAATAGAGCCGACATAGCTTTCAAAAAGGTCAGCTCCCATTCCTGCAACGTCACCGACGTTATCGCCTACGTTGTCGGCAATTGTCGCCGGGTTGCGCGGATCGTCCTCGGGAATACCGGCTTCAACCTTGCCTACGAGGTCGGCGCCTACATCCGCCGCCTTGGTGTAAATTCCTCCGCCTACGCGCGCAAACAGCGCGATTGACGAAGCTCCGAGGCTAAAGCCCGTGAATACATTAAGCATTTCGCTGTTATTTACCAAGTTGAACATAGAATTAAGTACAAGGAAAATCGCGCCGAGACCTAAAACGCCGAGTCCGACAACGGAAAGTCCCATAACCGCTCCTCCTCTGAACGCAATTCTCAGAGCTTTGTTCATTCCGCTCTCTTTAGCGGCATTTGCGGTGCGGACGTTTGCCATTGTCGCAACCGTCATACCGAAATATCCGGCAAGGGTCGAGAACAACGCGCCTAAGATAAAGCACAGCGCTGTTCCCCAGTTAATCACAAAACCGATTGTGACAAACAGCACAGCGGCAAAAATCACGAGGATTTTATATTCGGAAAACAAAAACGCCCTCGCTCCGGTGGAAATTGCGGAAGAAATCTTCCTCATCCTCTCGGTACCCTGATTCTGTTTTCTGATGTAAAGCGACAAATAAAGTGCAAAGCAAAGCGCAATTGCACCTGCGGCGATTGGAACAATTAACATCCAATTCATTAAACCGACTCCTTTCAAACGGCTAAAAATCTAACATTTTGCCTGATTTTTAATTATATCTGCTTTATTATACCATAAATATTATCAACAATCAAATATTTTTGTTAAAAATATTCATTGATTTGAATACAAAATCAAGAAAAAATACATTTAAAATCAAAAAAATTTTCCTTTACTTTTACACTTTTGTATGTTAAAATTTTAGAGTATGAAAATCTTTTGCCAAATAACGGAGGAGCAAATTATGAACTCTAAGCTCAAAAACGACCAGACTGACTTTCTTTTTGACGCAATCCTGTCCCTTAAAAACAAAGAGGACTGCTACCGCTTTTTTGAGGATTTGTGCACAAGCGCTGAGCTTAAGGCGATGTCGCAGAGACTTGTCGTGGCAAAAATGCTGACCGAGAAAAAGGTATATACCGAAATCGTCAAGGAAACCGGCGCTTCAACCGCCACAATCAGCCGCGTTAAGCGCGCTCTGTTTGACAACGACACCTACGGCTACACCCTCGTGCTCGACAGAATTCCCGGAGAAGATAAATAATGCAGGGCTACCAAAGCCTGTCGCGATATTACGACCTGCTGATGGAGGATGCGCGTTATCCCGAACGCGCAAGGTATATCCTCGAAATTTGCAGGCGCTTCGGTCACGAGCCGGGGCAAATCTGCGATTTGTGTTGCGGAACAGGCAGCCTTACGCGCGAGCTTAAAAAACTCGGCGCGGATGTGTTCGGCGTTGACGGAAGCGTTGAAATGCTCTCGGAAGCGGCGCAGAGGGGTTATAAGGAAGATATAAACATTTTGTATGTAAATCAGCTTATGCAAAAGCTCAGTCTCCCCTGCCCTGCCGGTACCGTCGTTTGCACGCTCGACAGCCTTAACCATCTCACCGATGAAGCAGAGCTAAAGCAGACCTTCAAAGCGGTGTGCGAAAACCTGAACAGCGGAGGGCTGTTTATTTTTGATATGAACACACTTTACAAGCACAGGGAAATCCTCGGAAATAACGATTTTGTTTTAGAGGCGGATAATGTGCTCTGCGCGTGGCAGAACGTGCTGTGCGAGGATGATATCGTCGAGATTACTCTCGACTTTTTTGAGGAAGAAGAAAACGGACTGTACAGCCGCTGCTCGGACTATATTACCGAGCGCGCCTACAGCCTTGATATGGTAAAAAAGCTGCTCGAGGAATCGGGCTTTGAAACGCTCGGCTGCTTCGGGGACTTGACCTTTGAAGCGCCGAAAGACGACGAGCAGAGGGTGGTTTTTACTGCCGCAAAGAAATGATAAAGAGGAAGATTTATGGATAAAATTATACGCTGTATCACAAGCGACGGCGCGATTATGGCTTCGGCAATCGACGCGTCGGACATAGTATTTACCGCCAAAAAGCTGCACAACCTAAGCCGCAGCTCAACCGCGGCGCTGGGCAGGCTTTTATGCGCCGCCTCAATTATGGGCAATATGCTGAAGCAGAAGGATGCGTTCATTAACCTGCGTGTGCTCGGAGACGGCGAGATGGGCGCGGTTGTCGCGGTTGCCGACAGCAGCGGCAACGTTCGCGGTTATGTTGAGAACCCGGACTGCAAAACCGAATATTATCCCAACGGCAAAATCAACGTCGCTCAGGCGGTCGGCAAAAACGGCAACCTCAGCGTTATGCGCGACTACGGCACGGGCGACCCGTACATCGGTCAGGTTGAGCTTGTCAGCGGAGAAATCGCCGAGGACATCACAAACTATTTCGCGACCTCCGAGCAAATCCCGAGCGTTTGCGCTCTCGGAGTGCTCGTTGACAAGGAGGACGGTGAGGTTCTGCTCGCAGGCGGACTGTTAATTCAGCTCCTCCCCGGCGCCTATGACGAGGCGATTGACAAGCTCGAGCAAAACGTTCAGTAGCTTGTACCCGTCATCACAATGCTCGCAAAGGGTATGAGTATTCTCGACATTTGCAAGACGGCTCTTGACGGCTTTGAGGTTGAGGTGCTCGACGAAAACCCTGTTAACTATGTATGCTCCTGCTCGCGCGAAAAGCTCGAGAGGTACTTTATGACTATGAGCGACGACGACATCCGCTCAATGGCGGCCGAAAAGGGCTGCGCCGAGGCGGTTTGCCAGTTCTGCAACAAACGCTACGAGTTCTCTAAGGAC
>ONPH01000016.1 GCA_900319655.1 uncultured Eubacteriales bacterium | reverse complement strand
GTATCGTAGTAAGCTGTGAGGAACTTACCTGCGTCGTCTCTTGAGAAGCCGAAGGTCATCTGTGTAAGGTCGTTAGTACCGAAGCAGAAGAAGTCAGCCTCAGTAGCAATCTCGTCAGCTGTAAGAGCAGCTCTCGGGATCTCGATCATTGTACCAACCTCATATTCGAGATTTACGCCTGCAGCGGCGATCTCAGCGTCGGCGGTCTCAACAACAACCTTCTTAACGAACTTAAGCTCCTTAACCTCGCATACGAGAGGAATCATAATCTCGGGCTTAACGTTCCAGTCTGCGTGCTCCTTCTGAACCTCGATAGCAGCGCGGATAACAGCCTTTGTCTGCATCTTTGCGATTTCGGGATATGTTACAGCCAGACGGCAGCCACGGTGGCCCATCATCGGGTTGAACTCGTGGAGCGACTGGATAAGAGCCTTGATGTCCTCTACGCTCTTGCCCTGAGCGTCAGCGAGCTTCTTGATGTCCTCTTCCTCGGTGGGAACGAACTCGTGAAGCGGCGGATCGAGGAAACGGATTGTAACGGGGCAGCCCTCGAGAGCCTCGTAAAGAGCCTTAAAGTCGCTCTGCTGATAAGGAAGAATCTTATCGAGAGCAGCTTCTCTCTCCTCAACTGTATCTGCGCAGATCATCTCACGGAAAGCAGCGATTCTGTCCTCTTCAAAGAACATATGCTCTGTACGGCAAAGACCGATACCCTCAGCGCCGAGCTCTCTTGCCTTCTTAGCGTCAGCAGGTGTGTCTGCGTTTGTTCTAACCTTAAGTGTTCTGAACTTGTCAGCCCAAGCCATAATTCTGCCGAACTCGCCAGCGATTTCAGCGTCCTTAGTAGCGATAGCACCGTCGTAGATGTTACCTGTTGAGCCGTCGATTGAGAGGTAGTCACCCTCGTGGAACTCTTTGCCTGCGAGAGTAAACTTCTTGTTCTCCTCGTCCATAGCGATGTCGCCGCAGCCTGATACGCAGCATGTACCCATACCACGAGCAACAACGGCAGCGTGTGATGTCATACCGCCGCGAACTGTGAGGATACCCTGTGAAGCCTTCATACCTGTGATGTCCTCAGGTGAAGTCTCAAGACGTACAAGAACAACCTTTTCGCCTCTTGCGTTCCATTCCTCAGCGTCCTCAGCTGTGAATACGATCTTACCGCAAGCAGCACCGGGAGAAGCGCCTAAGCCCTTACCGATGGGAGTAGCAGCCTTAAGAGCAGCAGTGTCGAACTGGGGATGGAGAAGTGTGTCGAGGTTACGGGGATCGATCATAGCAACCGCCTCTTCCTCTGTTCTCATACCCTCGTCAACGAGGTCGCATGCAATCTTAAGAGCAGCCTGAGCTGTTCTCTTACCGTTTCTGGTCTGGAGCATATAGAGCTTGCCGTGCTCAACGGTGAACTCCATATCCTGCATATCTCTGTAGTGGTTTTCGAGAGTAGCGCAAACCTGTGTGAACTGCTCGAAAGCCTCGGGGAATTTCTCTGCCATCTGAGCGATAGGCATAGGAGTACGAACGCCTGCAACAACGTCCTCACCCTGTGCGTTTGTAAGGAACTCGCCCATGAGCTTCTTCTCGCCTGTAGCGGGATCACGAGTAAATGCAACGCCTGTACCGCAGTCGTCACCCATGTTACCGAAAGCCATTGACTGAACGTTAACGGCTGTACCCCATGAATAGGGGATATCGTTATCGCGGCGATAAACGTTCGCACGCGGGTTGTCCCAAGAACGGAATACCGCCATAACGGCGCCCATCAGCTGCTCCTTGGGATCGTCGGGGAAGTCCTCTCCGATTTTAGCCTTGTATTCTGCCTTAAACTGAGAAGCAAGCTCCTTAAGGTCGTCAGCGTCAAGCTCAACGTCCTGTGTAACGCCCTTCTTAGCCTTCATCTTGTCGATGAGCTCCTCAAAGTACTTTTTGCCGACTTCCATAACTACGTCTGAATACATTTGGATGAATCTTCTGTAGCAGTCCCAAGCCCAACGGGGGTTGCCGGACATCTCTGCAATAGTGTTAACAACAGTCTCGTTAAGACCGAGGTTAAGGATAGTATCCATCATACCGGGCATAGAAGCTCTTGCGCCTGAACGAACCGATACGAGAAGGGGATTCTCCTTGTCACCGAACTTCTTGCCGGTGATTTCTTCCATCTTTACGATGTACTCGTTGATCTGACCCTGAATCTCGTCATTGATCTTTCTGCCGTCCTCATAATACTGAGTACAAGCTTCTGTTGTGATGGTGAAGCCCTGGGGTACGGGGAGACCCATGCTTGTCATTTCCGCAAGGTTAGCGCCCTTACCGCCGAGGAGTTCACGCATGTTTGCGTTACCCTCTGAAAAAAGGTAAACCCATTTTTTTGCCATTTTGACAGTCCTCCTATTATATAATAATACGGCTGCAGCAAAGCAAAAGAGAAATCGCCGCTTTGCCTACATGTATAAGCCTAAACCATATTATAACAAATTTTGCCGAAAATAGCTACATTTTTTTGAAATTTTTTCTTCTAAAAAACACCTCTAAATTTTATTAATATTGTATAAAACGTGAAAATTGCCGTCTTTAGCGCTTTTTTTCTTATTTGGACTTAAAACGCGGATGTTTTATGTAATAATAGTATCGTGTAATAAAGCGTGCGTTCGAAAATTGCCGAAATGTCACGCAGAAAATAAATAGGTAGGTGGCTTATGAGCAACTGCGCTGTTATCCTCGCAGGCGGCGAGGGTAAACGAATGAAGTCAAACAAGCCCAAAACACTGTCGCCCGTACTCGGCAAGCCCATGCTTTTGTGGGTGATTTCGGCGGTGCGTAATGCAGGTATCGACGACCTTTGCGTTGTAAAGGGCTTTAAGAAAGAGGATGTAGAGGAATTCCTCAGCACTCTCGATTTTAACGTTGAGAGCGTTTTTCAGGCGGAACGCCTCGGCACAGGTCACGCCGTAATGATGGCGAAGGACTTTTTGAAAGCTCACGACGGCAACGTCGTTATCCTCAACGGAGACGCTCCGTTTATGACGGCTGAAACAATCAAAAATTCGCTCGAGCAGCATACAAAATCGGGCTGCGCGGCTACGGTAATTTCCGCAAGGGTGGACGACCCACACGGCTACGGCAGAATTGTCCGCGATACAGACGGAAGCCTTAAGGCGATTGTAGAGCACAAGGACGCGGATGAGGAAACTCTCAAAATCGACGAGGTTAACTCGGGCGGCTACTGGTTTGACTGCCAAAAGCTTTTAAGCGTGCTCGACAGAATCAAGTCCGACAACGCCGCAGGCGAGTATTACCTGCCCGACGCGATTGAGCTTTTGCTTAAGGATGGACAAAAGGTCGGAGCTTATACCGCCGAATGCAGCGACGCCGTGCTCGGCGCGAACGACCCTGCTCAGCTTGAGGAGCTTAACCAAATCGCCATTAAAAAGGGCTATGAGTGCAAATAATTTAATAAAAATATAAAACTACTTAAAAAGGGAACAAAGGAGTTTTACAATGAATTTTCACGGTAAGGACATCAAAATTTTCGCGGGTAATTCAAACGTAGACGTTGCCCAGGGTATCGCCGGTTGTCTCGGACTTCCGCTCGGCAAAAGCGACTGCACACATTTCTCCGACGGAGAAATCGCCGTTTCACTCCACGAGTCGGTAAGAGGCAGCGACTGCTTCATCGTGCAGTCAACCTGCACTCCCGTTAACGACAACCTTATGGAAATGCTGATTATGATTGACGCCATGAAGCGCGCTTCGGCGGCGAGAATCACAGCGGTAATGCCCTACTTCGGCTATGCCAGACAGGACAGAAAAGCCAAGGCGAGAGATCCGATTTCGGCTAAGCTCTGCGCCGACATCATCACCACGGCAGGCGCTGACCGCGTGCTGACCATGGACCTTCACGCAAATCAGATTCAGGGCTTCTTTAACATCCCTGTTGACCACCTTCACGGCGCGGGAATTCTCGCCAACCATATGAAGGAGAAAATCGGCGGAAATTCCGACGATTATATCGTAGTTTCTCCCGATCTCGGCTCGGTTACACGTTCAAGAAACTTCGCTTCAAAAATCGGCACAAGCCTCGCTATCATCGACAAGCGCAGACCTAAGGCTAACGTTTGCGAGGTTATGAACATCATCGGTGACGCAAGAGGCAAAAAGGTTATCCTCGTTGACGATATGATCGACACAGCCGGCACACTCTGCAACGCGGCTAACGCGATTGTTGAAAAGGGCGGCGCTACCGAGGTTTACGCTTGCGCAACTCACGCCGTACTCTCAGGTCCTGCTATCGAGAGAATTCAGAACAGCGCGATTAAAGAGGTTATCCTGCTCGACACTATTCCGCTTCCCGAGGAAAAGATGATTGACAAGTTCACCGTGCTTCCCACAGCGCCCATCTTTGCCGAGGCTATCGCGAGAATTTACAACGACAAGCCCTTTACAGCGGCGTTCAGCTAAATTAAAAACAATAAAATCTTTACATACAGGCGGACTTTATATAAGTCCGCCCTTGTGTGTTTTGCAAGGCAGGCAAAATTTATGTTTGGTTTCAAAAAAACAGGCGGAGCGGTCGAGTACCTCGTTGTGGGGCTCGGCAATCCCGACAGAAAGTACGAGAATACGCGCCACAACTGCGGCTGGCTGGCGCTTGATTACATCGCGGAGAAGAATTCCTGCCGCGTCAACCGCATAAAATATAAAAGCTACACAGGCGAGTGCGTGATCGGCGGAAAAAAGGTTATGCTGATGAAGCCGACCACCTATATGAACAACAGCGGTCAGGCGGTTGTTGAGGCGATGAATTTCTACAAAATTCCGCCCGAAAATGTAATCGTGATTTTCGACGATATCTCGCTCGACGTCGGCAAAATGCGAATTCGTGCAAAGGGCAGCGACGGCGGTCAAAAGGGTATGCGCAGCATTATCTACCTCAGCGGCAGCGATACTTTTCCGAGAATTAAAATCGGAATCGGCGCAAAGCCAAATCCCAACTGGGACTTGGCTGACTGGGTATTGTCGAAGTTTTCGTCCGACGAGCGAAAACAGCTCGACAAGATGTTTGAAAACGCGAACAGCGCTGTAGAGCTGATTGTGAGCGGTAAAATCGACCGCGCTATGAATATGTACAACTGATATGAAAAAGGTTGATTTTGAAAAACGCTACAACTTAATAGACACGCTCAGGGGATTTGCGCTCGTAAATATGATTGTGTTCCACTTTTGCTACGACATATTTATGATTTACGGCTTAAATACCAAATGGGCGTCTGCTCCGCTCGTAATCGCGTGGGAGAGGTTCATCTGCATCTCCTTCATCCTGATTTCGGGCGTTTGTCTGCATTTCTCAAACCACCCGTACAGGCGAGGAATTATCATAAATTTATGCGGATTTTTGATAACCGTAGTCACGTTTTTCGCCATGCCCGAACAGGCGGTTTGGTTCGGCGTGCTCAATTTAATCGGTACGTCAATGCTGATTACCGCCGCGCTCAGGGGCTTGTTCGATAAAATCAATCCCTTCCTCGGCTCAGTGCTTTCACTGCTCTGCTTTGCGGTGTTCTACGGCGTTCCGGAGAGGTATATCGGCTTTTTTAATATCAAGCTGTTCGACTTGCCCGACTTTTTCTATCAGTTCAAATATGTAGCCTTCATCGGCTTTCCCGACAGCGGGTTCCGCTCGTCCGACTACTTTCCGGTAATCACGTGGATTTTCGTCTACATCCTCGGATATTTCCTTTGGAGAATTATAAAACAGTACGGCAAGGAAAATATTTTCAGGCAAAGGGTGTATTTCCTCGACTTTTTGGGCAGACATTCGCTGCTGATTTATCTGCTCCACCAGCCACTGCTGATGGGAATTTGCTTCCTCATTTTCGGACATTTTTAACCATATTTATAATCAGGTAATTTATGACATACAAAATGGATTTTTTGACTTCCGTGCTAAAGGGCAGCGCGCCGTTTAACACGCTTAAAAAGAGCATAAAAAACGGCAGGTCGCTCTGCGCGGCAGGGCTTTCCGCCGTTAACAAGGCTAACATAATCTTCGCGCTGTGCCGCCAAAAGCAAACCCCGGCGCTGTGCATAGCTTCCGACGAAAAGGAAGCCCAAACCCTGTGCAACGACCTCTGCTGCATGGGGCTAAAGGCGCTTGTCTATCCCGTGCGCGACTACAACTTCATCGACCTGCAAAGCCGCTCGCGCGAGTACGAGCACCAGCGCTTAAAGGCGCTTTTGCGGCTCAGCGAGGGCGAGTGCGACGTTGTAATCGCCTGCCTTGACGCAGCATCCCAGCTCACCGTGCCCAAGCGCGTTTTGCTCGACACCTCGGTGGTGTTTGAGCAGGGCAGGGAAATCCCTGTCGAAAAGGCGGTCAGGGCTTTAACCCTGCTCGGCTACGAGCGCTTTGACGCGGTTGACGGCGAAGGCCAGTTCTCGCTCAGGGGCGGAATTTTGGACTTCTTTATGCCCGACTCAAAGTACCCCGTCCGCGCCGAATTATGGGGCGACGAAATCACCGATTTAAGCTACTTTGACATCGAGAGCCAGCGCCGTTTTGAAAAGGCAGGCACAATCCGCCTTACCCCCTCGGCGGAAATTATCATTGAGGACAAAAACGCGCTTGCGGACAAGATTGTACATCAGGCGTCGCTTCTGCGCGGTAAAAATATAGTAAAGCCGCGTGAAAAGCTGTACGCCGAGGCGGAGCTTATCCGCTCGGGCGCGGCTATTCCGAACGCCGACAAATTCATCGGTCAAATCTACGACAAGCCCGAGTGCCTGTTCGATTACTTCGAGCGCGACTCGCTGATTTTTATTTCGGAGTATTCAAACGTCCGCGACCGCGGAAAGATGATGGACTTTCAGAGCGCCGAAGCGCTAAAACAGGGCTTTGAGGACGGCGTGCTCTGCCGCGGCTTTGACCGCTTTACGCTGACCTTAAACGAGTGTATGGAGCTTTTCGAGGCTCACGGCGTAATTTTGCTCGAAAACTTCATTCACGGCAGTATAGATTTGAAGCTTGGCGAGGTCGTCAGCTTTAACTCAAAACAGCTCAGCGCGTGGAACGGCTCGTACAAACAGCTCCGTGAGGACATCGACGGCTTCTGCGCCTCGGGCTATTCGGGCGTTGTTTTGGCAGGTACTGAAAAGGCGGCAAAAAAGCTGTGCGAAACCTTGATTTCCGACGGTTACAACGCTGAATTTTCGGAAAATCTCAGCGTCGTAACGGACAAAAAAATACACCTTATGAGCGGAGCTTTAAGTGCAGGCTTTGAGCTGCCGAACGAAAAATTCTTCCTCATAAGCTACGGACAAACCGCCTACCGCCCTGAAAAAATGCGCAGAAAACGCAAAAAAGATGGCAACGAAATTTACAGCCTTTCCGAGCTTTCGCCGGGCGATTACGTCGTTCACAACGTCCACGGAATAGGCATTTTCAGCGGAATCCGCAAAATCGACACCCATGGAATTACCAAGGACTACATCAAAATCGACTACGCCAAGGGCGACGTGCTTTACGTGCCCGTAACCCAGCTTGATATGGTGGCAAAGTACATCGGACCGCGCGAAAATTCGAGGGTAAAGCTAAACCGTCTCGGCTCTCCCGAGTGGCAAAAGGCAAAGGCGAGGGTAAAGTCCTCGGTCAAGGACATCGCAAAGGAGCTAATCGCGCTTTATGCCGCGAGAATGAAGGCGAAGGGTTATGCCTTTTCTTCCGACAACGAGTGGCAGCGCGACTTTGAGGCAGGCTTTGAGTACGAGGAAACCCCAGATCAGATTATCTGCATTGACGAGATTAAGCACGATATGGAGCGCAGTGTGCCGATGGACAGACTCCTTTGCGGCGACGTGGGCTTCGGCAAGACAGAGGTCGCTCTGCGTGCGGCGTTCAAGTGCGTTTCCGACTCCAAGCAGTGCGCCCTGCTATGCCCGACGACAATTCTCGCGTGGCAGCATTACCAGACAGTCACCAAGCGCTTTGAGGGCTACCCTATAAGGGTTGAGCTGCTCTCGCGCTTCCGCACTCCCAAACAGCAAAAGGAGATTTTACAGCGGCTTAAGCGCGGCGAGGTCGATATGGTAATCGGCACACACCGCCTTGTGCAAAAGGACGTGGTTTTCCGCGACTTGGGGCTTGCGATTATCGACGAGGAACAGCGGTTCGGCGTGGCACAAAAGGAGCGCTTTAAGGAGCTTGTAAAGAACGTCGATGTGCTCACGCTCTCGGCTACCCCGATACCGAGGACGCTCAATATGGCTATGAGCGGACTGCGCGATATGAGCGTAATCGAGGAAGCGCCGCTCAACCGTCAGCCTGTTCAGACCTACGTTTTAGAGCACGACGACGCGATTATTTACGAAGCTGTAAGGCGCGAGCTCAGAAGGGGAGGACAGGTGTTCTACCTTCACAACAACGTCGAGACAATCGAGAGCTGCGCGCGGAGAATTCGCGAGGCAATTCCCGAGGCGAAAATCGCCATCGGCCACGGAAAAATGAGCGAGCAGCAGTTGTCCGAGGTCTGGCGGCAAATGCTTGAGCAGGAGATTGACATTCTCGTTTGCACAACAATCATCGAAACAGGCGTGGACTTGCCCAACGCGAACACGCTTATCATAGAAAACGCTGACTGTATGGGACTTTCACAGCTCCATCAGCTGCGCGGCAGAGTGGGCAGGAGCGCACGCAGAGCCTACGCTTACTTTACGTTCAGGCGCAGCAAGGTGCTCACCGACATTCAGCAAAAGCGCCTTGCCGCAATCAGGGAGTTCACCGAGTTCGGCAGCGGCTTCAAAATCGCCATGCGCGACCTCGAGCTGCGCGGCGCAGGCAACATTATGGGCGCTCAGCAGCACGGTCATATGGAGAGCGTCGGCTACGATATGTATTTAAAACTCCTCGGTGAAGCCGTAGGCGAGGAGCGCGGCGACGAGCAAAAGACCAAAGACCTCGATTGCCTTATCGACATCTCGGTTGACGCGCACATTCCCGAATATTACGTCGAGAGCCTTACGCTCAGGCTCGACGTTTACCGCCGTATCGCGGACATCCGCAACCCCGACGATGCATCTGACGTCCGCGCCGAGCTCAAAGACCGCTTCGGAGAGCTGCCGGAGTCGGTCGAGGGCTTAATCGACATCGCGCTTATCCGCAACAAGGCGTACTCCATGGGCGTTTACGAAATCCGCCAAAACGACTCGGCAATTTTGCTCTACGTCAAGGAAATCAAGTCGCCTGCCGTAGCGGATTTGCTCATAGCGCTCAACGGAAAAGCCATGCTCAGCGCCGGAACAAAGCCGTATTTATCCGTAAAATGTGACAAAGACGCTGATCCGGTCGGAGTTTTGAAGAAGATTTTTAAAATATGATTGGTGATTTTTGATAAATTTTTAATAAAATGTAGACATCGCCGAAAAAATTGTGTATAATCATATTGTATGCACCCATATGATAATGGGAATTTAGGCTTAAAGGATGGTATAAAAATATGAGATCCGCAATCAAAACAGGGTCACTGCTTTTGGCTGTTGTAATGCTCTTCAGCGCGATTTTTGCCGCAGGATGCAGTTTCAGCCCCGAGTGGTCTTACAAAACAAGTGAAAAACAGCTTCCTATCGGCGTTTACATCTACGCTCTCAGAGCTGCTTACGGCGAGGCTGAGACTAAAGCCAAGGAGCTTGAGGATTACGACAGCACCAAGGACAGCTGGCTTGATATGGAAATTGAAATTCGTGACGGCGAAAAGGGCGTTGCGCGCGACCTTATCAAGAAAGAGGCTGAGGAAAACTGCCTTAAGTACCTCGCTGTTGAAAACGAGCTCAAAAACTTAAGCGCTACTCCCGACTCGGCTCAGCTTGATTCTTCAAGAGAGAAGTCAAAGAATTACTGGGAGGTAGGTCCCTACGCTCAGTACGGTCAGATTTCTCCGATGAAGAACGAGCTTGAAAAGTACGGCGTATCATACGACAGCTTTGCTTACGCTACCGCCAACTATTCGGTAAATTACAGCACTCTCTTCGCGGCTCTCTATGCCGAGGGCGGCACACAGGCTGTTTCCGACAGCGAGCTTACAAAGTTTGTTGAGGACAACTACGTTGACTATTCATACTTCTCCGTACCCCTCTATAAGTCGGACTCGACCGACACCACCACCGGACAGGCTTCAAGCACAGCCCTCTCCGATGATGAAAAGAAGAAGATCACCGACGAGCTCACAGGCTACGTTAACTCGATCAACGACGGCAAGGCTTACGCTGATGTTGTCGAGGAGTATATGAAGGCTAACAACGTTACCGAAAATCCCTCAAAGGACAACGTTGAGCACAAGGACGATTTCTCCGCAGGCGACGAGGTAAAGGCTGCTTACGATAAGCTCGCAGTAGGCAAGGCTTCGCTCGTGACCGTCGGACAGGACACAACAGCAACGCTTTACGTTGTATATAAGAAGGACATCAAGGCTGACTCGGCAAAGCAGGTTGCGGACAACCGCGCGAGCGTTCTCAGCAAGATGAAGACCGACGACTTTGACGCTTATATCAAGCAGCTTGTTGAAAAGCTCGAATACGAGAAGAGCCCCGCGGTTGACAAGTACGATCCCAAGATGTTCTTTGTAGCGGTACAGCCCACCACAGCGGCTGACGCAGGCAGCAGCGATTCCGACAGCTCAGCGGCAGAGAGCAGTAATTCGGAAAGCTCGGCGGCAGAGAGCAGCAATTCGGAAAGCTCGGCAGAGAGCAAGGCGGAATAATAGTAAATTTTCAGGGAAGAACAATACAAAACTCAAAACAAAGCCATTTGCTAAGAGGTGATTTTGTATGAAAAAATATTCAAAGATTATCGCGGTAATTTGCTCAGTGCTCATGTGCCTAAGCGTTTGTATGTTCAGCGTTTACGCTGACAACGAGTCGGGCGCACAGCCTGCCGACCCCGGTCAGGGCAGCGAAAGTCAGGGTTCACAGGGCGGCGGCGACCAGAGCGATGTTCCCTATGTTCCCGAGCCGGATCCCGGTCAGGGCGGCGGCGAGTCGCAGTCATCCGACGTTCCGTATATTCCCGAGCAAGACCCTGCTTCGTCATACGACGACGGCGGTCAGGGCGGCGGATATGACAACCAGACCTCGTATGAGAGCAGCTACAACGACGGAAACAGCGGAAGCAACGTTTACTACGACAGCGACGGCAACAGCTACTCTAACCAGAGCGATGTTTATGTCGGCGGCGGTCAGAGCTACCAGCCTCCCGTCAGCACAGCTCCTCCGGCGGCTCTTTACGATACCGATAAAAAAATCGACGTTAAGGAGCTCTCCAAAAACGACTGGGGAGATATCGCAAAGCTGCTCAAAAACAGCGGCCAAACCGACAGCAGCGGCGGAGCGGACGACTTCGCGTTCATTCAGAAAAACACCAGCAAGACCGATAACGGCCACTGGATTATCATCGCGGGTATCGCCTGCATTACGCTCAGCGTAGTCGGCTTCGGCTACCTGATAATTTCAAATATTATCAAGCGCAGAAAGATTAAGGCAGGCAACATCAGCCGCTCAACACCCGGCAAATCCGCAAATCAGTACCGCTCAAACGACGACTACAACGACGGCTACGGCTCAGGCGGCTCAGGCTACAAAAAGTCCGCGCCCAAGCAGGCAGAAAAGAGAAGCTCATCGTCACGTCACAGCGGCGGAAGAAGATACAGATAAGAACAAAAAAGGCGGTCAGTGACCGCCTTTTTTAGAGTTTAGAGTTAAGAGTTAAGAGTTTAGAGCTTAATTAACTTATCGGAAACGTTTTATTAACACCGTAGGGGCGTTCTTAGCACAACGGCAACCTTAGCACGTCGGCAATCCTTTTGTCGCTACGCGACATTTCCCTTAAAAAGGGAATTACCTTTTGTCAACTCGTGACATTTCCCCTAACAGGGGAATCACCCGTGTGTCCGCCCGCGGGCGAGCGATGCTCGCCCCTACAATTATTATCAATTTAAATCCGCTTTTTCCTGTCGAAAAAACGGTTATTTCGCCGAAATAACGCGAGTTCACAGGGTTATTATTCCTTAACGTAATAATAGCCTTGTTTTTTTGGTTATTTTTTAAAAAAATACACTAAAAATTAGTTTGAAAATTTTTGAATTTGCTTGAAATTACCATAATTATTTGGTATGATATATATTAGATATATGTATTTGTTTGTAAAATTCAATTTTTACTATAGGAGTTGGATTTATGAATTACAGCTTCAATGATGAACGCAGCCTGACCGCACGCTTCTTTGACGGCGACGCGGCTACGGCTTATGAATATTTCGGAGCGCATACTGAGAACCGCGACGGCAAAAACGGCGTTGTTTTCAGGGTTTGGGCGCCCAACGCGCAGAGTGTTGCGGTGGTCGGCAGCTTTAACAACTGGAACAAGGGCACTGACTATATGAGCAAAACCGGCGACGGTGTTTGGGAGCTCTTTATCGAGGGCGAGCTTTTGGGCGAGTCCTACAAGTTCTGCATCGAAACGCCTTGGTTTGAAAAGATTATGAAGTCCGATCCCTTCGCTTTTTACGCGGAAAAGCTTCCCGACAATGCGTCTGTCGTTCACGACATTTCGGGCTACGAATGGCAGGACGGCGCGTGGCTTGAGCACAGGCGGACTACCGACTCGCTCAAAGCCCCGATGAACATTTATGAGGTTCACGCAGGCTCGTGGAAGCGCAACGAGGACGGCAGCTTTTACACCTACCGCCAGCTCGCGGATGAGCTCACAGCCTACCTGAAAGAAATGCACTACACCCACGTTCAGTTTATGCCGCTAATGGAGCACCCCTACGATTTGAGCTGGGGCTTTCAGACGACCGGCTACTACGCCGCGACCTCGCGCTACGGCACTCCCGAGGACTTGATGTACCTGATTGACAGGCTCCATCAGGAGAATATCGGCGTAATTATGGACTGGGTTCCCTCAAACTTCCCCAAGGACAGCTTCGCGCTGGAGCGCTTTGACGGCACTCCGCTCTTTGAGAGCGAGGATCCCAAGCTCGGTGAACGCCCGTCGTGGGACACCTGCCTTTTCGACTTTAACAAGCCCGAGGTGCTCAGCTTTTTGGTATCATGCGCGGTATTTTGGATTAAGACCTACCACATTGACGGTCTGCGCGTCGGCGCGTTGTCCTCAATGCTCTACCTCGACTACGGCAAGGAAAAGGGCGAGTGGTCGCCAAACAAGTTCGGCGGCAAGGAAAACTTAGAGGCAATCGACTTTGTGAAGCGATTAAACACCGCGGTTCATATGTTCTGTGAGGGCGCTTTGATGTTCGCGGAGGAGACCACCTCGTGGCCTAAGCTGACGCATAAAATTGTCGACGGCGGTCTCGGCTTTGACTACAAGTGGAACCGCGGCTGGATGAACGATATGCTCAACTATATGACGCTCGATCCGCAGTGGAGACCGTTCAATCACGATAATCTCACGTTCAGCTTTTTCTACGCTTTTTCCGAGCACTTTGTATTGCCGGTATCTCACGACGAGGTTTCTCCCGGCAAGGGCTCGATTTTAAGCAAAATGCCCGGCAACGACGGCGACCGCCTTGCAGGGCTGAGGGCGTTTATCACCTATATGTACGCCCACCCGGGCAAGAAGCTCACCTTTATGGGCACCGAAATCGGTCAGCTCGACGAGTGGGATGTTGACGGAATTGTCGACTGGGAGTTCCTCGACAGCAAAAACCACGCCCAGTTACAGGTGTTCTTCAAAACGCTCAACAAATTCTACGTCGACAACAAGCCGTTCTATGAGCGCGACGCAATCTGGAAGGGCTTCGACTGGATTCACCACGACGACTACACCAACAGCGTAATCGCGTTTAAGCGCACCGACGAAAGCGGAAACGAGATTATCGCGGTGTGCAATTTCAGACCGGTCAAGCACGAAAAGTACTTTATCGGCGTGCCGAGGTTCGGCATTTACGACGAGGTTTTCAACTCCGACGACGTCGATTTCGGCGGTTCGGGAGTTGGCAACGGAACGGGTATTGAGCCTGTTCTTATGAAAATTCACGGCTGCAATCAGGGGCTTTCGCTGACCTTGCCGCCAATGGGCGTAATCTACCTCAAATGCAGGCAGGTTTAAGGTCAACAAGGCACTGAATAAATACAGAAAGAATAAAAATTTATAATATTGGAGGTATTTGCATGCAAATGTTCCCAAAACAGGAAGTAGTCGCAATGCTGCTTGCCGGCGGTCAAGGCTCGCGCCTGGGCGTGCTGACCAAGAAGCTTGCCAAGCCCGCTGTTCCGTTTGGAGGAAAGTACCGTATTATCGACTTTCCGCTTTCAAACTGCGTAAATTCGGGCATTGAAGCTGTTGGTATCCTTACCCAGTACCAGCCGCTTATCCTTAACGAGTACATTGGTAACGGCCAGCCTTGGGATCTGGACGGAATGCACTCGGGCGTTAACTGCCTCAGCCCTTATCAGGCAATTCAGGGCGCAGACTGGTATTCGGGTACTGCTAACGCTATCTATCAGAACATCAACTACATTGAGCGCTATGATCCCGACTATGTTGTAATCCTCTCGGGTGATCACATCTACAAGATGGACTACAACAAAATGCTTGAGTATCATAAGGAAAAGAACGCTGCCTGCACCATCGCGGTTATCGACGTGCCGATGGAGGAGGCTTCGCGCTTCGGCATCCTCAACACCTATGAGGACGGCGAAATCTATGAGTTTGATGAAAAACCCGAGCATCCCAAGAGCACTAACGCTTCTATGGGTATTTACATTTTCAGCTGGAAGGAGCTCAGAAAGTACCTTACCGAGGACGCAGAGCTTGAAACTTCAAGCCACGACTTCGGCAAGGATGTGCTTCCGGCTATGCTGAACGCAGGCGAGAGGATGTTCGCCTATCCGTTTGAGGGCTACTGGAAGGACGTAGGAACCATCGACAGCCTTTGGGAGGCTAACATGGACCTGCTCGATCCCAAGGTAACTCTTGACCTTAAGGACATTTA
>ONPH01000088.1 GCA_900319655.1 uncultured Eubacteriales bacterium | reverse complement strand
ATGCGGTCCAGGGGTTTGCCCCAGTTGCAGCCTTCGTACAGGGTATCGTTGCGGCCTGCCATGATGAGGTTTTCCGCGCCCATTTCCGCCAGCAGACGGCCGATGGCCGTGCCTGCGGCGCCGCAGCCGTTCATGATGATTTTGGCAGTCTTGAGGTCTTTCTTTACGAAACGGAGAGCGCCCAGTACCGCGCTGACCGCCGCAATGGCCGTGCCATGCTGGTCATCGTGGAATACGGGGATATCCATGATTTCTTTCAGTTTGTCTTCAATGTCGTAGCATTTCGGGGAAGAAATATCTTCCAGGTTGATCGCCGCAAAAGAGGTTTCCAGCGCTTTTACGATCGCCACGAACTTATCGGGATCTTTTTCGTCCTTTAACATTTCAAAGACGAGCAAGAGCTTTCCGCCGGGCTTGAGAACCCTGAAAACCTCCTTTAGGTCGTTTAGCTTGTCAGGCCAAAAATAGTAGGTTTCTACGGCGGTTACGTAATCGAACTTGCTGTCCTCAAACGGCAGAGAAGAAACGGAAGCCTGCGAGAACTTAACCTTGCCGCAGAGCACATTTTTATGATTTAGCTTTTCTGCCTTTTTTATGCATAAATCCGAGTAATCAATGCCGTAAACCTTGCCTGAGCCTACCATATTCGCAAGCTTACCGACGGTTTTTCCGCCGCCGCAACCCGCGTCAAGCACATAATCTCCGGATTTAATATCAATATGGCACAACGCCCAGTCGGTAAGGTCGGAGTGCCCCTTGTTCATTGAACGAATCATCAACTTGCCCCAAAAGCCCTCGGGCTTTACGGCGTTTTCTACCAGCTTATGATACTTCATTTTATCACTTCCATAAATCACAAGATATATCTATACGAATATATTATATAACTCCAAAGGGTGTGCAGTCAAGTAAAATAAATATCAAATTATCGACATTCACGAACATAAAATTGCTTTTATAAATTGAATTCTGCAAATTCTTTTTGTATAATGAACTAAGGCAGGTGATTTTATGAAGCAGTTAAAGCTGTTTAACCTTGCATGGCCTATATTTATCGAAACCGCGCTGTTTATGCTGCTCGGCTTTGTCGATGTTTTTGTGCTGAGCCGTTACGACGACTTGGCGGCTTCGGCAGTTGGCACGGCTAATCAGGCGGTGTCGATTGTAACGATAGTTTTTACGGTTATCTCAGGCGCGAGCGCTGTGCTGATTTCGCAGTATTTGGGCGCTGAAAAACGCGAGAACGCCTCGCGGATTGCGGCGCTCTCGCTTACAATTAACTTTATATTCGGAATTGTGATAAGCCTTGGGCTTGTGCTGTTCAACAGGCAAATTCTCAGCTTTATCGGCGCTAAGGGACAATTGCTTGAGCTTTCGGGGCAGTACCTTTCAATCGTCGGCGGATTTATATTTTTGCAGGCGGTGCTGAGCAACGCTTCCGTTATTATCCGCAACCACGGACTGACAAAGATCACGATGTACGTCACGGTTGGAATGAACATCGTCAACACCGGGCTCGACGTGCTGTTTGTACTCGGGCTGCTGGGATTTCCAAAGCTCGGCGTTACGGGAGTTGCCATTGCCACGACATTCAGCCGTATTGCCGGAATGATTGTGCTCGGCATTGTACTTTTTACCAAGGTAGAAAAGCCGTCGATTTTCAAGCTGTTAAAGCCGTTCCCCAAGGGCGATTTGAAGGATATTTTCAAAATCGGCATACCCTCGGCGCTGGAGACGTTTTTGTACAACCTCTCGCAGCTTGTGATTACGTCGCTGGTATTAAACTTCCTGACGGAAGCTGAGCTGATAACAAAAACCTACGTTCAAAATATAACCATGTTTTTCTATCTTTTCGCGGTGGCGATTGCCCAGGCTTCTCAGATTATCACAGGGCATTTGGTCGGCGCGAAAAAAACGGAAGAAGCATACCGTCAGGGCTTTCGCTCGTACTCCTTCGCGCTCGCGATTGCGGCAGGAATTTGCGTAATCGGCGTGATTTTAAGATCTCAGCTAATGGGGATTTTCACCGCGGACGAGGCGGTTATAACGATGGGCGCGAATATTCTTTTGATTAACACCGTACTGGAGTTCGGCAGGACGACAAACATTGTTTTGATTGCCTGTCTGCGAGGCTCGGGGGACGTGTACTTCCCCACCTTCTGCGCGATTTTCTCAAACTGGCTGATAAGCGTTTTGGGCTCGTACCTTTTAGCGGTTGTGTTCGGTATGGGAATTTACGGCTTGTGGATTGCCCTTGCCGCCGACGAATGTATCCGCGGCGTTATGATGATTTTGCGCTGGAAAAGCGGAAAGTGGAAAACAAAAAGAGTTGTTAAGGAATAAAAAGTTACGGTTCTAACCTCAGTTGAGATTAGAACCGTTTTTATCAGTTATTTTCTTCCATAAACTTTAGCTGTTTATTAATCATATTCGCGCACATATAGACGTTGCCGCCGCCCATTGTGAGGATAAGGTCGCCCTCCTTGGCGTTTTGGCAAACGTAGTCGGTAATCTCCTCAAAGGTCTTGCGGTAAACACTGCCGGGGATTTTCGCGGTCAGGTCTGTGGCGTAGATGTTATATGTGTTGGTCTCTCTTACCGGCAAAATCTCGGACACAATTGCAACGTCGGGGATTTTGAGCGCCTCGGCGAAGTCGTCAAGGAGCATTGCGGTTCTTGAGAAGGTATGCGGCTGGAACACCGCCCAAACCTTGTTAAAGCCCATCTGCATTGCGGCGTTGAGCGTTGCCGTGAGCTCGGTGGGATGGTGAGCAAAGTCGTCCGCAACGGTGATTCCGCAGGGAGTTCCGAGAATTTCGAAACGTCTGTGAACTCCGCCGAACTTGTGCAGATTTTCGGAAATTTCGTTCGGGGTTGCGCCGAGATAATGAGCCGTCGCCGCCGCCGCGAGGGAATTATAAATATTGTGTCTGCCGGGCACAATCAGCTTTACGCTCGTGAGCTTTTCGCCCTTATAGAGCAGGTCGTACTGCTCGTGAACGCCCTTGTCGGCGCTTATGTTAACCGCGCGGTAATCGCAATTCTCGCCGAAGCCGAAGGTGATTTTTTCTATGTCAACGTCCTTAACCGCGTCGAGGGTGTTTTGGTCGTCGCCGTTGATAACGAGCAGACCTGTTGTCTGCTTGGAGAACTGGTTGAACGACTTTTTGATGTTGTCGAGGTTCTTAAAATAGTCGAGGTGATCCGCGTCGATATTGAGGATAATAGAGATAAACGGATTTAGCTGCAGGAAGGTGTCAACGTACTCGCACGCCTCGCAGACGATGATGTCGCTCTGACCTACGTAGCTGTTGCCGCCGATAAACGGAAGCTTTCCGCCGATAATCGCGGACGGGTCAAAGCCGCTGCCGATTAAAATTTGCGAGAGCATAGCGGTGGTTGAGGTCTTGCCGTGAGTGCCCGAAACAGCGATTGAACGCTTGTATCTTCTGCACACAACGCCGAGCATTACGCTGCGCTCAATGCAGGGAATTCCCTGCTCCACAGCCGCCTTGCGCTCGGGGTTGGTCTCTTTAACCGCCGCGGAATATACAACAAGCTCTGCGCCCTTGATATTCTCCGCCGCGTGTCCCATATAAACGGGGATTCCATAGCCCTTCATTTTGTCGAGCGTTTCGCCCTCGTTCATATCAGAACCCGAAATCTCAAAGCCCTCGCTCATCATAATCTCGGCAATCGGGCACATTCCGCTGCCGCCGATGCCGATAAAATGAATTCGCTTTATCTCGTTAAGTAATTTATCGTAATCCATAAGTACAACTCCGTTCAGAATGTTTTGTGCTATTTACATTAACTTTAATTATAAGCTATTTTTCAGAAAAAATAAATACCTAAATACAATTTTCTTAAAATGTTGCCAAATAAGCGTAAAAATGGTAAGATAATATTACAAGTTTATTAAGTTTGCAGGGATATTATGTTGAAGAAAAACGATATTATAGAACTGAATATCAACTCTGCCACCGCCGAGGGCAGCGGTGTGGGAAAAACCGATGAGGGTATCGCGGTATTTGTGCCGCTTTCAGCCGTCGGGGATTTTCTGAGGGTTAAAATTTTGAAGGTCAAAAAGACCTACGCCTTCGGCAAGATTGAGGAGATTATAACTCCGTCAAAGGACAGAACCGAGCCCGACTGCGAGTGCTTTTCAAAATGCGGCGGCTGTGTATGGAGACACATTAAATACTCCGCTGAATGTGCGATCAAAGCTCAAAAGGTGACCGACGCGGTTACACGAATCGGCGGAATTAATACTGATATTAAGCCGATTATCGCCTGCGCACAGACGGAGCGTTACCGCAACAAGGCGCAGTTCCCCATTGGCATGGATAAGGACGGCAATTTGCTGATTGGCTTTTACGCCTTTCACAGCCACAGGATTGTAAACTGCTCCGACTGCTCCCTACAACCTAAAATATTCAGCGAAGTTATCGAGGTTACAAGGGAGTTTATCGAGCTTACAAACGCCTCGGTTTATGACGAGCAGACGGGTAAGGGCAGGCTCAGGCACTTGTACATCCGAATAGGCGAAAAAACTGACGAGCTGATGGTCTGCTATGTTGTCAACGGCAACGGAATCAAGGGCGAGGATATTCTTGTTAAAATGCTCAGGGAGAGAATTCCGAGCCTTAAAACCGTGATTTTTAATTCTAATAGAGAAAATACGAATGTCGTCTTAGGCGCGAAAAACCGCACAGCCTACGGCAACGGTTACATTACCGACGAGCTATGCGGTTTGAAGTTTAAGATTTCGCCGTTTTCGTTCTGGCAGGTCAACCGCTCTCAGGCTGAAAGGCTCTACGGCAAGGCAAGGGAGTATGCAAATCTCAGCGGAGACGAGGTTTTGCTCGACCTCTACTGCGGAACAGGCACAATCGGGCTGACGATGGCGAAGGACTGCAAAAAGCTGATCGGCGTTGAAATTATTGACGACGCGGTTAAGGACGCGCGTGAAAACGCCGTAAACAACGGAATTACCAACGCCGAGTTTATTTGTTCGGACGCGGCAAATGCCGCAAAGGAGCTTGAACAAAACGGACTTAAACCCGATGTGATTATCGTCGATCCTCCGCGCAAGGGCTGCGGCGAGGAGCTTGTGAACACTATAGCAGAGATGAAGCCCGATAGGGTGGTTTACGTCTCCTGCGACCCTGCGACCTTGGCGAGAGATTTGAAATACTTTGACGCCCTCGGCTACAAAACCGTAGAAGTCACCCCTGTGGATATGTTCCCAAAAACAGCGCATGTAGAGAGCGTGGCGCTGTTGTCCTTGCAAGGCGTCAGCCTTGCGGCGTCCTCCGCCTTGTTCTGCAAAATTTTCCATCGACATATGTTTTAAAGTCTTTTATCTGAGAATAGTATAAATAACTAACCAAAAACGGACTGAATAATCAGTCCGTTTTTTACTGCACGGAAAAATCCGTAATTTTTACTCTTTTGTCATTTCAAAGGAAATCTTTAGATTTCTGAGCACTATTATCAAGCCTAAGCCCTCAAAAATCAGGGCAACTCCCTGAATTCGGGTTATAAACTGCGCGAAGCCCTCGGGGTTCATAAAAATAATCACCGCTAAAATTGTGTAGATTATTCCGAAAATAATCGAGAGCGCAAACATCACGCCCTTTACGCGCCTGAGCTGTACAGCTCTGAAAAACATCAAAAACGCTCCGTAAACGAGCATAAGTCCCGTTATAACAAAGAACAGATTGATGAAGAACTCGGAAGCCGCTATCAGCGCTATTCCGAAGGCGAGCTGGATAACGCCGACAATTATCATCCCGATTTTTCGTTCCTCTTTCGGGGTTTTAATGAAGAATATAAATTTTAGTACTCCCATTAAACCGACCGCGATACCTGCGATAACGCAGAGCGTTTTAAGCGCATGATTAGGCCATACCAGGATTGCTACACCCAAAAGGATAAATAGTAATCCCTCAAAAATATTGCTGCTGAAAAATGAGCTTTTTCTTGTTTTTTCGTCCGCCATACAAACCCTCCTAAACATTTTTATACTTTTATTTTACCATATAAGAATTATAAGTCAACCTATAAAACAAAAAACGGAGCTGTTTTTACACAGCTCCGCTTAACAAGGAGAATAAACAATGATTAGTAAATCTCTGATTATTGGTTTAACCGGTCGGTTACCAGCCGAAAATCTGATCCCAGAGGTCTGAGCCGCCCTGAGGCATTTGTTGCTGCTGTTGCTGCTGACTCTGGCTGTTGTTTGAATTGAGCTTTGCCGAGGGAACGTACTCCTCGAGCACGAGCTCGATGTCGGTTGTTCTGCCTGAACGCGATACGGTCAGGGTTACTTTGTCGCCAACCTTGTTATTTTCAAGCGCCTTGCTGATTTCGGACGACTGGGAAATTTCAGTGCCGTTTACAGCAGTGATAAGGTCGCCGCGCTTAAAGCCTGCCTGCTCTGCGTTAGAGCCGCTTGTTACCGAGAGAACGTAACAGCCGAGCTGATTAACTCCGTAATAGAACGCGGTGTCGTTTGAATTGATATCTACAAACTCCATTCCGAGGTCGATTTTACCTGTAACGTAGCCGTAGTTCTGCAAGTCCTTGATGATGTCGATAACGTTGTTTACCGGGATTGCGAACGCGATACCCTCAACCTCAGTCGCGCTGTCCTTGGCGTTTACGATGCCTACGAGCTCGCCGTTTGCGTTAAAAAGTCCGCCGCCCGAGTTGCCGGGGCTGATTTGAGCGTTAGTCTGGAGCAAGGTCATATTCTTGTTCTCGATTGTAACTTCTCTTGCAAGAGCTGATACGATACCGTCGGTTACTGTTCCGCCGAGAGTTCCGAGCGGATTGCCGATTGCTACAACATAGTCGCCTACCGCGAGGGAAGCGCTGTCACCAAAGGTTGCCGGGGTAAGTCCCTCCGCGTTTACCTTAAGAAGCGCGATGTCGTTGTCCTCGTCGCTGCCTATAAGGGTAGCGTCGTATGTGGTCTGACCGTCGCGGAGCGTAACCTTGATGGTCTTTGCGTTGTCGATAACGTGGTGGTTTGTAACGATATAACCGTCAGCCGAGATAATTACGCCGGAGCCTGCGCCCTTGGTAACGTACTGCTGTGCAAAGTTGCCTGTTACAACGCCCTCGGTTGCGATTTCTACAACGCTGTCGGCGGTTTTCTTAACAATTTCGGAAGTGCTTGCGGCGGTGGTTGTGCCTGCGTTTTTAACTCCCGAGGAATTTACCTGATTGATTGTTACGTTGCCGTTCGTGGTGGTGTTCATATTTTTGGCGAGCATTCCTCCGCCGAAGCCGAGTGCCGCTGAACATAGCACCGTAATAACGAGCATTGCCGCGATAAATCCGCGTGAAACGGGCTTCTTTTCCTTTTTCTTCTTCTCCTTTTTTGCAGGCGGCTGATTGTAGCTTTGAGTATGCTGCCTGTTGTAATTCGGAGCTGAGGAATAATTATTATAAGTGTTTGAGTAGTTATAGGAATACGGATTTGCCTGCTGATTTGCAGTCTGAGTATTCGCGTTGTCCGAGTAGGAATCGGACTGATATGACTGCGAGGTGTTCGAGGTTCCGTATGAAGAATAATTGTCGTTATAATTATTCGGGTTGTGCTCTGCGTCGGCGTTGTTGCCGTTTATATATGAGTAGTGATACTCGGTGGTTTCTTCCTTTGGTTCGGCGTTCCACTCGTACGAGCCCTCATCCTGAGCCTCGGGCTCTTCGTGCGACGACGAACTGTAAATATCGTTGCTCGAAACGTCGGTTGAATTTAAGTTTTCCTCTGACGGGGTTTCATTAGTAATAGGAGTTTCCTCTGACTGAACTTCGTTCATACCGTCAAATTTGTCGTTGTTATAATCTGTCATGATATTACCTCCGTTTATGGCAGCCGCTGTTGCGGTCTTGTCTTTTGATGTTGTAATTATAATAATTCCCCAAAGTGAAAACTGTATGAAATAACCTTGAAATATTTTTGTGTTTTTTGAGTTTTTAAAGAAAAACCCGAGCAAAACCCGGGTTTATGCTTTTATTGCTGAACAGCCGCCTTGTTTTCTACTTCCGGCTGTTCTTTCTTTTTCTCTATAATACGGCGGTTGACCTTTATTCCGTCGTACCTGCGCTTAAACGACACCCTCGCGGTAAATTTATGGTCGCAGCTTTTGCAGTAGAAGTCCGAGGTAAAGTTTTTGTTGTGGAGTTTCCACTTTTTAACGCGCCGTGCTCTTTTTCCGCAGAGGTCGCAGTTGAATTTTAAGTTTTCCTTATCAATGCCAGGGGTGTTCAAATC
>ONPH01000025.1 GCA_900319655.1 uncultured Eubacteriales bacterium | reverse complement strand
CAAATCACAATCGTCATCGCTCCGCGAGCCTTGACCTCTTTAATATTGGAAACCGTCTTTTCAAGCAGACTGTTCTGAGTTGCGACGGCGATTACGGGCATTCCGTCCTCTACAAGCGAGATTGTGCCGTGCTTAAGCTCACCTGCTGCGTAGCTCTCGGAATGAATATACGAAATTTCCTTCAGCTTCAGCGAGCCTTCCATCGACAGCGCATAGTCAAGTCCTCTGCCGATATACAGCAGGCTGTCCGCGGTAATCAGCTTGGTGGAAACATACTGGCAGGTGTCGAGCACCTTGCCGATTGTCTTCTCAATCTTCGCAGGCATTGATACAAGCTCCGAGGTAAGCTGACGGCATTGTTCCTCGCTGATTTTGCCCTTTGCAAACGCCATTTCAAACGCCAGCAAATACATCACCGAAAGCTGAACCATATACGCCTTTGTCGAAGCCACGGCAATCTCAGGGCCTGCATGAGTGTAGATAACCATATCCGCCTCACGCGCGATCGAACTGCCCTTAACATTTACAATAGCCAGCGATTTTGCGCCTGTACCCTTAACAAGGTTCAGCACTGCCTTTGAGTCGGCTGTTTCGCCCGACTGGCTGATGATAATAACCAAATCGTTTTCACCGATAAGCGGATCGCGGTATCTGAACTCGGAAGCGATGTCAACCGTAACCGACACCCTCGCGATTTTTTCAATCACATACTTACCGACCATTCCTGCGTGCATAGCCGTACCGCAGGCAACGATAAATATATTGTTAAAGCTCCGTAAAATTTCGGGCGTAATTCCGCACTCCTCAAGGTTCGGCAAGCCGTTTTCAATCCGCGGAGTAATTGTTGTCTTAACCGCCGTCGGCTGCTCGTTAATCTCCTTAATCATAAAGTGCGGATAACCGCATTTTTCGGCGCTGTCCTCGTCCCAGTCGGCGGTGTGAAGCTCCTTGTCTATCATTCTGCCGTGCAAACTGCAAAAGTGAACCGAGCCGTTTTTGAGCACCGCAATCTCACCGTACTCCAAAAGGTAGTAATCCTTTGTATACTTGATAATTGCGGGAACGTCCGAGGCGACAAATACTTCGCCCGTGCCCTGGCCGACAATCAGCGGACTTTCGCACCTGACAGCATATACCGTCTCGGGACGGTCTGCAAACACAATTCCCAGAGCATACGAGCCTCTGATTTCGTGCAGCACCTTGCGGATACAGCGGACAGGGTTGCCGTCGTAGTAAAAGTCGAGCAGCTGAGCGACAACCTCGGTGTCGGTGTCCGACAAAAAGTCAGTCCGCTCGTTGTCAATCAAAAACTGTTTAAGCTCTTTATAATTTTCGATAATGCCGTTATGTACAATAGTAACGCGCCTGCCAGAATGGGGATGAGAGTTCACGTCTGACGGCTCGCCGTGAGTTGCCCAGCGTGTGTGACCGATTCCGGCGTGACCGTTCGGCTTGCCTTCCTTTTCCATTTTAGTTTCAAGGTCTGAGAGCCTGCCCTTAGTTTTGGCAACTTCAATTTTGCCGTTCTCAAATACTGCGATTCCTGCGGAATCATAGCCCCTGTATTCAAGCTTTTTCAGCGCCGAAACAAGCACCTCAGTACAGTCGCGCGGACCTACATATCCAACAATACCACACATAATTAATCTACCTCCGATAATTTGATTTTAGCTAACATATAACATAAATGATAAATAAATTAAACTCCGAAAAGAATTTCGCCGTAAGACGGATACGGCCAGTACTTTGAGGGCATTTCCTCCTCCATTTCATCTCCCACAGCTCTGAGTTCTTTCATAAGCGCAAATACGGTATTTCTGAAATACTTAGCGTACGCAAGGTTATCACTGCTGTACTCAGCCGCGTTTTTAACCGCCGCTTCGAGCTCGTCAGTCTTTTTAACAAAAGCTTCAAGCTCCTCGGAAAGACTCTTTAACAGGCCTTCCTCGGCGTAACAGGACATAAACGGCGACGCTTGCTTTTTGAAAGAAACGGTCTGAGCCAGCTCGTTAATAAAAGTAATAACCGCAGGCGTGATGTCCCTTTTAGCCATTTCGAGCATAGAGAGCGCCTCAATGTTGAGCTGCTTTGAGTAGTGTTCAAGCTCAATCTCATACCTCGCGTGAATCTCCTGCTCCGATACAATGCCGTGCTTTACAAACAAATCGATGTTTTTCTTATCAATATAGTGCTCCATCGCGTCTGGAAGCGACTTGTAGTTGCACAGTCCGCGCCTTGCGGCTTCTTCAACCCACTCGTCGGTGTAGTTGTCGCCGTTAAATATAATACGCTGATGGGCGGTAAGTGTTTCCTTAACAAGCGCCTTAACCGCTGTATAAATATCGGTTTCGCCGTTCAGCTTTTCATAAAAACCGCTGAGCTCCTCGGCTACCATGGTATTGAGCATATAGTTGGGACAGGCGATATTCAGCGAAGAACCGAGCGCTCTGAACTCAAACTTATTGCCGGTAAACGCAAACGGCGAGGTGCGGTTTCTGTCCGAATTATCCTTGCGGAAGGTCGGCAGAGCGTCAACGCCTGTTTCCATTTTAAGCTTGGCGTGGCTGCGGTACTCCGTGCCGTTGATAATGCTCTCAACCAAAGCGCCCAAATCGTCACCGAGGTACATCGAGATAATCGCAGGCGGAGCTTCGTTCGCGCCCAAACGGTGGTCGTTTCCTGCCGAAGCGACAGTAATCCTCAGCAAATCCTGATACTCGTCAACCGCCTTGATGATTGCGGCAAGGAACAGCTGGAACTGAATATTATCCTCGGGAGTTTTGCCCGGATCGAGCAGGTTTTCGCCTGTATCGGTCGAGATTGACCAGTTGTTGTGCTTGCCCGAGCCGTTAACGCCCTTAAAGGGCTTTTCGTGAAGCAAACAGACAAGTCCGTGACGTTCGGCAACCTTCTTCATAAGCTCCATTGTAAGCTCATTGTGGTCGGTCGCGATGTTCGAGGTCGAGAAAATCGGCGCAAGCTCGTGCTGCGACGGCGCAACCTCGTTGTGCTTTGTCTTAGCCAGTACGCCGAGCTTCCAAAGCTCCTCGTCCAAATCTCGCATATACGCGGCAACCCTTGTCTTGATTGAGCCGAAGTAATGATCCTCAAGCTCCTGACCTTTAGGCGCCATCGCACCGAAAAGCGTTCTGCCTGTGTAAATTAGGTCAGGGCGTTTGTCGTACATCTCTTTATCAATTAAAAAGTACTCCTGCTCAGGGCCGACTGTCGTGGTAACGCGCTTAACGTCCTTGCCCAAGAGCTTTAACACCTTAACAGCCTCTTGGCTGAGCTTTTCCATTGAGCGGAGCAGCGGAGTTTTCTTATCGAGCACTTCTCCCGTGTATGAGCAAAACGCCGTCGGAATATAAAGGGTTGAGTCCCTCACAAACGCCGGAGAAGTAGGATCCCATGTCGTATATCCTCTCGCTTCAAAGGTCGCGCGGATTCCGCCGCTCGGGAAACTCGACGCGTCGGGCTCGCCCTTAATAAGCTCCTTGCCCGAAAATTCCATAATAACGCCGTCGCCGCCCGGCTGAATAAAGCTGTCGTGCTTTTCGGCTGTAACCCCCGTCATCGGCTGGAACCAATGAGTGTAATGTGTACATCCAAGCTCAACCGCCCAGTCCTTCATGGCGTTCGCCACAACGTTTGCAACGCTGATGTCGAGCTGTTCGCCGTTTTCAACGGTCTTTTTCAGCGCCTTATAGGTGGTCTTAGGCAGTCTTTCCTGCATAACTTTGTCGTTAAAAACCATACTGCCGAAAATCTGCGGTACGTTTGTCATAAGATTACCCCCAATATACATTTGACATAAAAAAGAGGGCACTAACGGTAATGTTCCGTCAGCGCCCTTGCTGTGTCATTGATGCAAGTATACTCCGATTAATTCATTTTGTCAAGAGAAAAATGAAACATTTTTAAAAAAACTTGCAAAAACATTTCAAATAATGAACAAACAGCGGAAATATACATCATAAAATGAAATAAAATATTTAAAAACTTGCAAAATGGTATTGACAATTCAAAAAATACGGTATTATAATAAACACGTAAAAATTGCAGAGAGGAAGAAGTCATATGTTTCAGCAAAAGAACACTCAGCTCAAACCGGCGCTGTATTCTCCGCGCTTTGAGCACGACAACTGCGGTATCGGAGCGGTAGTAAACATCAAGGGTAAAAAATCGCACGGTACAGTCGAGAACGCCCTTACAATTGTAGAAACTCTTGAACACCGCGCAGGCAAGGACGCCGAGGGTAAAACAGGAGACGGAGTAGGAATTCTGCTCCAAATCAGCCACACCTTTTTTAAAAAGGCGGCAGAAAAACTCGGCATTAAGCTGAAAAACGAGCGCGATTACGCTGTGGGTATGTTTTTCTTTCCGCAAAACGAGCTCAGGCGCAATCAGGCAAAGAAGATGTTTGAAATTATCGCCGCCAAGGAAGGGCTCAATATCCTCGGCTGGCGTGAGGTTCCCCATAACACAAACGCAATCGGTCAGCGTGCCGTTGACTGTATGCCTAACATTCAGCAGTGCTTTATCGAACGTCCCGAGGGCGTGAGAAAAGGGCTTGACTTTGACCGCAGGCTCTACGTCGCGCGCAGAATTTTTGAACAGAGCAGCGAGGATACCTACGTTGTTTCGCTTTCCTCGCGTACAATAGTATACAAGGGAATGTTCCTTGTAGGCGACCTTCGAAATTTCTTTCCCGATTTGCAGGATAAGGATTTCAAAAGCGCAATCGCGCTTGTTCACTCGCGATTTTCAACCAATACAAATCCGAGCTGGGAGAGGGCACATCCCAACAGAATGATAGTCCACAACGGCGAGATTAACACAATCCGCGGCAACGCCGACAAAATGCTCGCGCGTGAGGAAAATATGCGTTCTGAGCACCTAAAGGGCGATTTGGACAAGGTAATTCCCGTGGTCAACGCCGAGGGCTCCGACTCCGCAATGCTCGACAACACGCTCGAATTCCTCGTGATGAGCGGTATGGATTTGCCCCTCGCGGTGATGATAACAATTCCCGAGCCGTGGGACAGAAACAATACGATCTCGCGCAAAAAGAAGGATTTTTACCAGTATTACGCGACAATGATGGAGCCGTGGGACGGCCCTGCCTCAATACTTTTCTCGGACGGTGATATTATGGGCGCGGTGCTCGACCGCAACGGCTTGCGCCCGTCAAGATATTACATCACGGACGATGAAAACTTAATTCTCTCCTCAGAGGTAGGCGCGCTCGAAATTCCTGCGGAAAAGGTAGTCGCAAAGGACAGACTCCGCCCGGGAAAAATGCTCCTTGTCGATACCGTCAAGGGCGAGCTTATCAGCGACGACGAGATTAAGGAACGCTACGCTTCAAAGCAGCCCTACGGCGAGTGGCTCGACAGCAATCTTTTAAGGCTTAAGGACTTGAAAATCCCGAATTTAAAGGTTGACGAGCATCGCCGCGCGGAGCGTAAAAAGCTTCAAAAGGCGTTCGGCTATACATACGAGGACATTATGACTTCAATTTTGCCGATGGCACGCGACGGCTCTGAACAGATTGCATCAATGGGTACAGACAGCCCGATTCCGCCGCTATCAAAGGTAAATCAACCGCTGTTTAACTACTTCAAACAGCTTTTTGCCCAGGTAACAAATCCGCCGATTGACGCGCTCAGGGAGGAGGTCGTAACCTCGACCACAGTATACCTCGGTGAATCGGGAAATATCCTTGAAGAAAAGCCCGAAAACTGCAAGGTTTTGAAGGTTCACAATCCGATTTTGTCATCGACAGACATCTTAAAATTAAAAAATATCAGGGAACGCGGCTTCAAATCCGCGGTTATCCCGATACTGTACTATAAAAACACCTCGCTCAAAAAAGCGGTTGAAAAGATGTTCTTAAACGCCGACAAGGCGTACCGTGAGGGAGCGAATATCCTGATTCTATCCGACAGAGGAGTTGACGAAAACCACCTCGCCATTCCTTCGCTTTTGGCGGTTTCGGCGCTTCATCAGCACCTTGTCGTTACCAAGCGCAGAACATCGCTTTCAATCGTTCTCGAAAGCGGCGAGCCGCGCGAGGTTCATCACTTTGCAACCCTCCTCGGCTACGGCGCTACGGCGGTAAATCCGTACCTCGCGCAGGAGACAATCCACGAGCTTATCCACGACGATTTGCTCGACAAGGACTACTACGCGGCTGTTGACGACTACAACAACGCGGTTATCCACGGCATTGTCAAAATCGCCTCAAAAATGGGTATTTCCACAATCCAGTCCTATATGGGCTCGCAGATTTTCGAGGCAATCGGACTGAGCGGTGAGGTTATCGACAAATACTTCACAGGCACGGTCAGCAGGGTAGGCGGCATTACGATAAAGGATATCGAGGATAATGTCGAAAAGCTCCACACCGCCGCCTTCGATCCGCTCGACTTGGAAACAAGCGCGGAACTTCCCTCAAACGGAAGTCACAAGTTCCGCAGCGGCAAAGAGGAGCACCTCTACAATCCGCAGACAATTCACGCTCTGCAGGCGGCAACGCGAACAGGAAGCTACGATTTATTCAAGCAGTATACAAAGCTTTTGAATGAAGAGATGAGCGCGGTAAGCCTTCGCGGACTTCTCGACTTTAACTTTGCCGAAAATCCCGTGCCGATTGACGAGGTTGAAAGCGTTGACGAGATTGTAAAGCGCTTTAAAACTGGTGCTATGAGCTACGGCTCAATCTCTCAGGAAGCGCACGAGACCTTGGCACTCGCAATGAATATGCTTCACGGCAAGTCAAACTCAGGCGAGGGCGGCGAAAGCCCCGAACGCCTTGCCACAAAGGGAACAAAGGAAAACCGCTGTTCCGCGATTAAGCAGGTAGCCTCGGGACGTTTCGGTGTTACGAGCGAATACCTCAACTCAGCCGATGAAATCCAGATTAAAATGGCGCAGGGAGCAAAGCCCGGCGAGGGCGGTCATCTGCCCGGCAGCAAGGTATATCCGTGGATTGCAAAGACAAGGCACTCCACACCCGGCGTGTCGCTTATTTCACCGCCGCCACACCACGATATTTACTCGATTGAGGACTTGGCGCAGCTAATTTACGACCTCAAAAACGCCAACAAAAACGCGCGTATTTCCGTAAAGCTGGTGTCGGAATGCGGAGTGGGAACGGTAGCCGCGGGCGTTGCCAAGGCAGGCGCAGGGGTAATTCTGATTTCGGGCTATGACGGCGGAACAGGCGCGGCTCCGAGAAGCTCAATTTATAATGCAGGTCTGCCGTGGGAGCTCGGACTTGCCGAGGCTCATCAAACCCTGATTATGAATAACCTAAGAAATAAAGTTGTAATCGAAACCGACGGCAAGCTCATGACAGGACGTGACGTCGCAATCGCCGCAATTCTCGGTGCGGAGGAGTTTGGCTTCGCAACCGCTCCGCTCGTAACAATGGGCTGCGCCATGATGCGCGTGTGCAACCTCGACACCTGCCCGTTTGGCGTGGCAACTCAGAATCCCGAGCTCAGAAAGCGTTTTGCCGGCAAGCCTGAGTATGTGGTTAACTTTATGCGCTTTATAGCTCAGGATTTAAGGGAGTATATGTCAAGGCTCGGCGTGCGCAAACTTGACGAGCTTGTGGGAAGAACCGATTTGTTAAAGCAAAAGGCTAACCTAACCGACAGCGAAAGCAAGCTCGACTTATCGGCAATTTTCAGCTCGAATTGCAGTGAAAAAATAGAGTATAAAACAAAAAGCCTTTACGACTTCAAGCTTGCCGAAACTCTTGACGAGAGCGTTTTGGAAAAGGAATTTGACCTTACAAAGCCTGTAAAACAGCAGCTTGAAATTCAGATAAAGAACACCGACCGTTCGCTCGGAACAGCCTTTGGCTCAGAGCTCACAAAGCGCTTTGGCTCTGCTCTGAAAGACGACACCTACACCGTAAAGTGCAGCGGTTCAGGCGGTCAGAGCTTCGGCGCGTTCATTCCAAAGGGCTTAACGCTTGAGCTTTCGGGCGACAGCAACGACTACTTCGGCAAAGGTCTTTCGGGCGGTAAGCTCGTCGTATATCCGCCTGAAAATTCAAAATTCAGCGCGGAGGAAAACATCATTGTCGGCAACGTAGCGCTTTACGGAGCAACAAGCGGCAATGCGTACATCAACGGCGTTGCAGGCGAGCGCTTCTGCGTCCGCAACTCAGGCGCAACGGCTGTTGTCGAGGGAGTAGGTGACCACGGCTGTGAGTATATGACAGGCGGCTGTGTGCTCGTATTGGGAAGAACAGGCAAGAACTTCGCCGCAGGAATGTCAGGCGGCGTAGCCTATGTTTTTGACGAACACCACCACCTCTACCGCAGACTTAATAAGGAGCTTGTCGAGTGTACGGAGCTCAGCGACGAGGTCGATGTCGAAAAGGTAAAGGCGCTGATTGCAGAGCACGTAAAGGCGACCGGCTCGCAGAAGGGCAAGAGAATACTTGATAATTTCAGCGAATATCTGCCGCTTTTCAAAAAGATTATTCCGTATGATTACAAGCGTATTATTCAGGAAATCGCCGAGAACGAGGCTCGCGGTATGAACGCCGAGCAAGCCGGAATCGAAGCGTTTTACACTATCATAAAGGAGGAGCACTAATGGGAAAGCCTACAGGATTTATGGAATATGAGCGCGAGGAAGCCCGTGCCTTCTCCGTTAAAGAGAGAATAAATAATTACAACGAGTTTCACGAACCGCTCAGCCTTGACGAGCAGAAAAAGCAGGGCGCAAGGTGTATGGAGTGCGGAGTGCCGTTTTGCCAGTCGGGGCTTAACATCGGCGGAATGATTAGCGGCTGTCCGCTCAATAACCTGATTCCCGAGTGGAACGATTTGCTTTTCCGCGGTTCATTTGAGCAGGCGTATCAGCGGCTTAGACTTACAAATAATTTCCCCGAGTTTACCTCTCGCGTATGCCCTGCACTGTGCGAAAAAGCCTGCACCTGCGGCGCGAACGGCGACGCGGTTACGGTCAGAAATAACGAGTATATGATTGTCGAAACCGCATACGCCGAGGGCTTTGCAAAGCCGAATCCGCCCAAGGTGAGAACAGGCAAAAAAATTGCCGTAATCGGCTCAGGCCCTTCGGGACTTGCCGCGGCAGACCAGCTAAACCGCCGCGGCCACAACGTAACTGTGTTCGAGCGCAGCGACCGTGTCGGCGGACTGCTGATGTACGGAATTCCGAATATGAAGCTCGAAAAGCAGATAATCGAGCGCAGAATAAACATTATGAAGGAAGAAGGCGTTGAGTTCAAAACAAACGTCAACGTCGGCAAGGATATTTCTGTAAAAGAACTAAAAGAACAGTTCGACAGAATAATCCTCTGCTGCGGAGCGTCAAATCCGCGCGATATAAACGCAAAAGGACGTGAAGCGGACGGAATTTACTTTGCGGTTGATTTTCTCAAATCCACCACAAAGGCTCTGCTCGACAACGGCTTAAAGGACGGTACATTCATTTCGGCAAAGGGCAAAAATGTAATTGTAATCGGCGGCGGCGACACAGGCAACGACTGCGTGGGAACCTGCGTCCGCCACGGTGCAAAGAGCATTTTGCAGCTTGAGATGATGCCCAAGCTCCCCGATACCAGAGCCGAAAATAACCCATGGCCGCAGTGGCCGAGGGTTTGCAAGACCGACTACGGTCAGGAGGAAGCCGCCGAGGTATTCGGCAGCGACCCGAGGGTGTATCAGACAACCGTCAAGGAGTTCATTAAGGATAAAAATGGCAAATTAAAGGGCGCTGTGCTTGTAAAGCTGAGCTTTGAAAAGGACAAAAAGACCGGACGGATGAATATGAAGGAAGTTAAGGGCTCAGAGTACGAGGTCAAGGCTGAGCTTGTGCTTATCGCGGCAGGCTTCCTCGGCAGCGAGAGCTATGTTACAAAGGCGTTCGGCACAAATGTTGACGGCAGAACAAATATTGCCTGCAAGAATGACTCTCACCTCACAAGCGCCGAAAACGTCTACGCCGCAGGCGATTGCCGCAGCGGTCAGTCGCTTGTAGTACGCGCAATACGAGACGGCCGCGACTGCGCAAGAGAAGTTGACCTCAGTCTGATGGGCTATACGAATTTATAAGGAGCAAAAAATGACAAAGTATATTTTTGTAACAGGCGGAGTTGTCTCGGGACTCGGCAAGGGAATAACCGCCGCCTCGCTCGGCAGACTGCTTAAGGCGAGGGGACTGAAGGTTGCCGCTCAAAAGCTCGACCCGTACATCAACGTAGACCCGGGCACAATGAGCCCGTACCAGCACGGCGAGGTTTACGTTACTGAGGACGGAGCCGAAACCGACCTTGACCTCGGCCACTACGAGCGCTTTAGCGACGAGGACTTGAACAAATACTCAAACCTAACCACCGGCAAGGTGTA
>ONPH01000091.1 GCA_900319655.1 uncultured Eubacteriales bacterium | reverse complement strand
TCCCGATTGAGTTTATGATAGTCGGCGGCTGCGAAAAAAACGTCGTCGTACTTACCCAGCCGAGGGATTATGTAAAGGAAAAGGCTTCAATGCTGCCGCTGATGAAGCTCAGCCTGAGAAAATACCCCTACACCTACGACGCGATTTTGCACAGGCACATCATTTACAACGACAGCCGCGCAAGGGTTTTTCAGGAGGAAAAGCTCGGCAACGCGGTGGTTATCTGCCCCAAGGAAAAACTGCCCATCGACCGTGTTGAGCACGACCCCGAGGTTATGGAAAAGGTCTATCAGCTCGGCAGACAGGCGGCAGAGGAAAAGGTCGATGAATTAAGAGCTTTCTTTAATGAAGCTAAGCGTTAAATTTGTAAGGGAGACAATCGCGGTCTCCCACTATTATTCCATATTACTAATACTATTCTCTAATAAAATCCTTTAGTCCTTGCAAGGCGTCAGCCTTGCGGCGTCCTCCGCCTTGTTCTGCAAAATTTTCCATCGACATATGTTTTAAAGTCTTTTATCTGAGAATAGTATAAAAAAGGATTGGCTCGTTTGAACCAATCCTTTTGCTTTTATTTCGTTAATTTCCGCTTATTTGAAATACGCCACGCCGCTTTCAAAGATTTTCTGGTCTTTTTCAAACGGAACGTTTTTGTAGAGGTTTTCACCCTTACGCTCACTGTGTCCCATCTTTCCGAGGACTCTGCCGTCGGGCGAGGTAATACCCTCAATCGCGCAGATTGAGCCGTTTACGTTGTAGGCGATGTCGCTGCTCGGATTGCCGTTCAAATTCACATACTGAGTAGCGATCTGTCCGTTATCCGCAAGCTGCTTAACGGTTTCGGTATCCGCCATAAATCTGCCCTCGCCGTGCGATACGGGAACGGCGAAAACGTCGCCCGCGTTAACCTGCGAGAACCACGGTGACTTAACCGAGGTCACGCGCGTATACCGGATTTCTCCGTAGGGAACAAGTCCGAGCTTGATAAGCGCCTGGAAGCCGTTACAAATACCGAGCATAAGACCGTCGCGGTTTTTGAGCAGGTCGTTCACCGCGTCTGCAATTCTCGGATTGCGGAAGGTTGTGGCGATAAACTTGCCCGAGCCGTCGGGCTCGTCACCGCCGGAGAAGCCGCCGGGAATCATAATCATCTGAGATTCTCTGATGATTTTTTCCATTCTCTCTATAGTTTCCTCAATGCCGCTCTGGGTGAGGTTCTTAACAATCAAAAGCTCTGTCTGAGCGCCTGCCTTTTCGAACGCACGGGCGGTGTCTACCTCGCAGTTTGTGCCCGGGAATACGGGGATAAATACCTTAGGCTTTGCGACCTTAATTGCAGGAGTTGCAACGTTGCGCGCGTGGTAAAGCTCAGCCTCAACCTCGATTTCGGGACATTCCGCCTGAGTCGGGAATACCTTTTCGAGCGGAGCAGTCCACTTGTCGAGCACGTCCTTAAGCTCTACGCTCTTGCCGCCCATGGTGATTTTTGCGTCATCGGTAACGGTACCGAGGTCGTAGCTCAAAACATTGCTGTCAAGCTCTTCGCCGTCCTCAAGCTCGAGCACGAGCGAGCCGGAAAGCGGAGCGAAAAGCTCCTGATTTGTGAGCTCCTTGGTAAACTTAAAGCCGAAGCAGTTGCCGAACGCCGCCTTGCATACGCAGGCAGCCGCGCCGCCCTCCTTGACTACCGAAGCGGAGAGCACCTTGCCGCTCTGCATCAGCGCGTAAACCGCCTTGTACATCTCGGCAAGCTTGTCCCATTCGGGCATAAGTGTCGCTTTATTTTCAGGAACGGGAAC
Source organism: uncultured Eubacteriales bacterium (assembly GCA_900319655.1). Lineage (GTDB taxonomy): Bacteria > Bacillota > Clostridia > Oscillospirales > Acutalibacteraceae > Ruminococcoides. The sequence goes on along the minus strand of ONPH01000091.1, from coordinate 5,952 downwards.
GTAGATTACCTTTGAACCCGCCTTTTTGAATTCGGAAGAAATTGTCTTGCTCGCCTTTGTCATAGCTACGGCGAAGCTTACAAGAGTCGGCGGAACGTCGATGTCCTCGAACGAGCCGGACATACTGTCCTTGCCGCCGATTGAGGGAAGTCCCAGCTTAAGCTGAGCCTGCATAGCGCCGAGCAGTGCCGCCGCGGGCTTGCCCCAGCGTGAAGGAACGTCCTTAAGGCGCTCAAAATATTCCTGGAAGGTAAGCCTTGCAGTCAGCGGATCAGCGCCGATCGCGAGAAGCTTTGAGGTTGATTCAACAACCGCGTAAGCCGAGCCGTGGAAGGGGCTCCAGCGTGAAACGCCCGGGATAAAGCCGTAGCTCATCGCGGTGGCGTCGTCGGTCTCACCCTTTTCAAGCGGAATCTTAGCCGCCATAGCCTCCTGTGGCGTGAGCTGGGTTTTGCCGCCGAAGGGCATAATAACCGTAGCCGCGCCGATTGAAGCGTCAAAGCGCTCGCTCAGACCGATTTGCGAGCAAACCTCAAGCCTTGCCATATTCTCGGCAACAGCCTGCTCAAACGGCATATCCTTCAGGCTTTCGGGGCAGCTGTTGCGGTAGCAGTCCTCAGCCGAGGGAGCGGTGATGTACGCCTTTGCCTCCTGAGTAACGCCGTTTGTGTTAAGGAACTCACGGCTTAAATCTACAATCTTATCGCCGCGCCAGTTCATTGTGAGCCTCGGGCTCTCGGTAACAACCGCAACCGCGGTAGCCTCGAGGTTCTCGGTCTCGGCGTACTTTATGAATTTATCGACGTCGTTTTTGTCGAGCACAACCGCCATTCTCTCCTGGCTTTCGGAGATTGCGAGCTCTGTGCCGTCAAGTCCGTCGTACTTCTTTGTTACCTTGTCCAAATCAACCGCAAGGCCGTCGGCAAGCTCACCGATAGCTACGCACACGCCGCCTGCGCCGAAGTCGTTACAGCGCTTGATGAGCTTTGCTACATTCGCGTTGCGGAAAAGTCTCTGGATTTTTCTCTCTGTGGGCGGATTACCCTTTTGAACCTCAGCACCGCAGGTCTCGATCGAGCTTTCGGTGTGAGCCTTTGATGAACCTGTCGCGCCGCCGCAGCCGTCGCGTCCGGTGCGTCCGCCGAGGAGCACGATTACGTCGTCGGGCATGGGAACCTCGCGGATAACGTTCTCCTTGGGAGAAGCGCCGATTACCGCGCCGATTTCCATACGCTTTGCAACGTAGCCCTTGTCGTACAGCTCGACAACCTGTCCGGTAGCAAGTCCGATTTGGTTACCGTAGGAGCTGTAGCCGTTAGCCGCGCCCGTGGTGATTTTACGTGAGGGCAGCTTGCCGTGCATTGTGTCCTTAAACGGAGTTGTCGGGTCGCCCGAACCGGTCACGCGCATCGCCTGATACACGTAGGCTCTGCCCGACAGCGGATCGCGGATTGCGCCGCCCAGGCAAGTAGCCGCGCCGCCGAACGGTTCGATTTCGGTGGGGTGGTTATGAGTTTCGTTCTTAAACTGAATGAGCCATTTTTCGGTTTTACCGTCGATTGTAACAGGCACTTCGATTGAGCAGGCGTTGATCTCGTCGCTCTCGTCAAGGTCGGGAATCAAGCCCTTCTTTTTAAGGGACTTCATACCCATAAGCGCCATATCCATAAGGGAGACTATTCTTGTTGTATCCTTGCCGTAAACCTCGTCGCGTGTAGCGTAGTACTCCTTAAGAGCGTCCTCGATAACCGAGCCGAGAGCCTTCTGCTCAATCTCAATCTCGCTGAGACGGGTGAGGAAGGTGGTGTGACGGCAGTGGTCAGACCAGTAGGTGTCGATAACGCGCAGCTCGGTAACGCTCGGGTCGCGGTGCTCGGTATCTCTGAAATAATCACGACAGAATTTGAGGTCGGCAAGCGTCATCGCAAAGCCCATTGAGCCGTAATACTCTGCCATTTCGTCGTTGTTCCAAGTAATAAAGCCCTCAACGCGCTTTACGTCCTCGGGAACAGGAGTTTCCATATCCAAGGTTTCGGGCTTGTCGAGAGAAGCCAGACGGCTCTCTACGGGGTTGATGAGGTAGTCCTCAATCTTTTTCTGGTCGTCGTCGGTAAGCTCGCCCTTAAGCGCAACTACCCTCGCGGTCAGAACCTTGCACCTCTCGCCCTGAGTGAGGAGCTGAACACACTGCTCTGCGGAGTCGCCGCGCTGGTCGTACTGACCGGGCAGGTACTCCATCGCGAAAACTCTCCAGCCGTCTTCTACCGGCAGGGTTTCCTCATAAATAACATCCGCGTTGGGCTCGGAGAGCACGATTGACTTTGCCTTGTCGTACTCGTTCTTGGTAAGTCCCTCAATATCGTAGCGGACGATAAAGCGCAAATCCGTTACGTTCCTCATGCCGAGGTTGTGGCGGATATCCCACAAGGTCTGCTTTGCAACGACATTGAAGCCCTCGCGTTTTTCAACAAAAATTCTGATTACGTCTGACATTAAATCAGCCTCCCAAAATAATCATAGTCAAGGTTATTTTATCATATTTTAATAGCTTTATTTTTCGCTTACGGCAAAATATATGAATTATCTGCGCAGCAAAAAACTGACGTCCCTAATCGGAACGTCAGCAGTTTTATTGATTTAATAAAAATTCGTAGTAGTCCTTGAAAGAGCCGTTGCGGTACACCGAAATATCCTTGTTTTTGCGGTTGATAAGGCAATCGGTGATAAGGAAGGTGTTGAAGCCGAGGCGCGAGGCGCACATATCCTCGTCTACGTCGTTGCCTGTCATAAGGCTTTCCTCGGGCTTGATACCGCAAAATGAGCAGATATCGGCGTAGTAGTTTAGGTTCGGCTTGCAACTTGAACAGTTGTCGTACACGGTGATGTACTCAAAGTCGTTCGGATTAAGCCCTGCCCACTCAATGCGGCGGTAGGTTGCCGCCTTGGGGAAAATCGGGTTTGTCGCGACAATCAGCCTTACTCCCCTGCTCTTCAACAAATCAATGGTTTTCTTAGCGTAGGGGGTAAAGCCCGTGCCCTTTTTCGCCTCGATAAATTCGTTGCGGTAGAAGTCGTCAAAATCATCGGAAAACACTCGCATATCGCGGTTACAAACCGTGTTCATTGTCTTCCAGAAAATCTCGGAATTAAGCCTCATACCGTCGTTTCTCGCCATAGCGCCCGCGCCGTTCCAAACAGCCTTTACGAGCGTTTTTGCGTCAACGCCGGTTTCGGGCACAAAGCGCCTGCACAAAGCCTGCAAATAAAGCTCTGTGAACTTGCGCATATCCATCGGCAGCAAAGTGCCGTCTAAATCGAACAAATAATTTTTGTACATTTCCACACCCTCTAATTTATAATTATATCTTATATATAATGAAATTGCAAGTTGAAATTATTTCATCACTGCGATATAATTAGAACGGTGATATTATGAAAATTGTTATAACCGACGCGCAGACTGTTTTTGACGAAATTGTCACTGCCGCTCCCATTTACGAGCTGGGCGAGACAAAGGAATTCGGTCTGCTGAAATATGACGACGTTGCCGAGAGCATTAAGGACGCTGAGGTTATCCTCTGCAACAAAACCGTGCTCGATAAAAACAGCCTGCGCCTTGCGAAAAACTTAAAATATATCGGGCTGTTCGCGACAGGCTACAACAACATCGACATCGAATACTGCCGTGAAAACGGAATTGCCGTGTGCAACGCGGGCTCTTACTCCACAAACGCCGTGGCTCAGCACACCTTTGCGCTGATTTTGGAGCACTTTAACAACACCGCAAAGTACGGAAAATACGTAAGCGACGGCAAATGGAAGCGCAGCAAGACCTTCTCGCCGTTTGTTTATCCGCTCAATGAGCTTGCAGGCAAGACAATCGGCATTGTCGGGCTCGGAAGTATCGGCACGGCGGTTGCAAAAATCGCGAACGCATTTGAGATGAAGGTTATCGCGTACAACCGCAGTCAGAAAAACGTTGAGGGCGTTACTCAGACAGACCTCGATACCCTGCTGAGGGAGAGCGACATTGTGACGGTGCACTGTCCGCTGAATGATGACAGCCAAAATATGTTTGACAAAGCCGCGTTTGAAAAGATGAAAAGCTCCGCGCTGTTTGTCAACACCGCGAGGGGCGGAGTTATGGTCGAGCAGGATTTGTACATGGACGCGCCAAACTGCATTATCACTCCGCATATCGCCTGGGCGCCCGTTGAGACAAGGCAAAGGCTGATTGACATTGTGGTGGAGAACATAAAGAGCTTTTACCGAGGAGAGAGATTGAACCGCGTTGTTTAAAATTGAAAATTGACAATGGATAGTGGATAATTTCGGTCGGGAATATAGGTATGATTTCCCGAAACCTTTTATTCCCGAAGATTTACTTAGCGGTAAATCCTGCGTCTGCCCCCTCCGACCGCGGCGGCGGTGCGCAAGTCGGGAACGTAGGTTTTGTTTTGTCAATAAGTTTAATGCCCGAAGATTTACTTAGCGGTAAATCCTGCGTCTGCCACCTTCCCCGCAAGCGGTGGAGGCTTTAAGAAACATAAAAATCAGGCTGTCAACCAAATTTGCAAATTGGTTGACAGCCTTACTTATTGCTTATTAATTATTCCTCGCTTGCCGAGCTTTCGTCAACGGCGGTGTCGGACTTTTTCGCGTCGCTTGCAAAGAGCTTAACGAGGGTGGCGTTGTCCGCCTCGCCTGTCTCCTTGATTCCGCTTGCCTTCTGGAACGCGCTGACAGCCTTCTTTGAGATTTCACCGAAGTAGCCTGTGATGTTCTCCTTGTCACTCACGTAGCCGAGGTCGAAGAGTCTCTGCTGCATAGCCTTAACGTCGTCGTTGTCGTCCTCTTCCTTAAGGCTCAAATCCTTGAGGTCAATCTTGTATTTATCTGCAACCGATGTTGCCGCCGCAGGCTGTGTTGCCGCCTGAGTTGCGGCAGTCTGAGCCGCCGCTTGGGTAGCGGCTTCGGTAGCCGCCTGAGTAGCAGCCTGGGTTTCGGCAGGTTTGGTCTCGGTCTGCTGAGTAGGCTCTGTAGCCTTTTGAGCCTTTGCAAGCTCCGGATGGATAAAGCCAATCATCTTCTCGAGAGTTTCGAGAGCGGTAAGTCCCTGACGGCTCATTTCGTCCTTTGTAATCTGCATTGTCTTGCCGCCTGTAACAGCCGCGAGCTTCGAGAGCACGGGATCTGCCTGAACAGCCTTGAGCGTGCTGTCGTCGGCATAGAAAATGTACTTGGGATTTGCAACCTTTAATGTGTTAACGTCAACCTTGTTTTCATCAATGTTGACAGCTACGTTAACCGAACCTGTATAGCCGAGGAGCATATCGCCGTAGGTGCCGCTTGTCATCAGTCTAAGTCCGCCCTGCTCGTAGTAGAGATAGCAAACCGTGTCGAGAGCCGTGGCATTTTTTGCGGAAGCCTCGCTCTTTCTCTGCTCCATCGCCGAGATTAGCTTGTCGTAGGACGAAGCCGCTTTTGCGTCGCCGTCGTCGTTACCGCCGAGGATTTTACCGATTGTGTGGTAGTTTGTCTCGAGCTGCTTGGGAGTTTCGGCAACAGACATCTTGATAACAGCAATTCCTTCCTTTTCAAGGCTCTGCTCAAAATCGTCGTTCAAGCCCTCGTTGGCGAAAACAACCGTCGCGCCAGAGTCGATAATATCCTGAACGCTCGGGCTTACCGCAGAACCCATAACGGGAGCGACGCCAAGGTACTTTTGGTCAACCTCGCGGCTTCTGCCGACAATCTTAACGTCGTAGCCCATATACGAGATAATATCAGCCGAGTTCGGATCGAGCACAACAATGCTCTTGGGCTCTTTATCAATGGTCAAATTGGCAATCTTTACCGGGTAATTTTTGTCGCCGCAGCCCGAAAGCGAAAGCGCAGTGCCGAGCGCTAAAACGGCGCAAAGAATACCTGCAATCAGTTTTTTCATAATAA
>ONPH01000019.1 GCA_900319655.1 uncultured Eubacteriales bacterium | reverse complement strand
GAGGTCGTTCTTAGAACCGTCCATCCAGTAACCTGCGTGGCTAAAATCTGTAATATCTTCTGTCTGAGCGCCGCTGCCGTTGTTAAGGATAACGCCGACTGCTCCGTCGGGAACGCAGCAGATGAACTGTGTCTCGCCGTAGTCGTTTGTTGTTGTTTCTGCCTGAGCTGCGCCGGGCCACTCGCCGTTGATTGCGTTGCCGTCAGCATCCCAAGCGTATACATATGCGCTGCCCCATCCGAAGTTATCGGTGAGAAGGAAGGTCTTCTCCTCATATTCGGTAGGAACGGGATCGGTCTCGGTGGGCTCGGGGTCTGTTACAGGCTGCGGATCAGTGATAGGCTGGGGAGTATCCGGATTTACAAAATCGGGATTGTACTTGCCAGCGTAAATTGATGTCTGGGTTGTGCCGTTGAAGGTCTGACCGTCAACGAACTTGCTGTACATAATTACCTGGCCGTTCTTGGTCTGGAGCTCTACCATATCGAGGTTAACCTCGGTTGAGCCTGAACCGATAACGTCAAATGTAACTGTGAGCAGGCCAATCTTGTCGCCGTCGGTGTCGCGCATGGGATAGTATGTACCGGCGTTGGAAACGTTACCGATAAGCTGTCCCTGAGCAACCTTAGCGCCGTTGATAATGGACTGGTCTGTGATAGGTGTGTTGTAGTAGGTTGTGCCGAGAACCTCGCCGTCAAATACGAGATCCTTCTTGTTAACGCCTTCGTCCTCGTTGTACTTAAGAACTGAGGGATCCCAAGTGATCTTCCACTGGTCGTTAACCATGAGCTCTGAGCTCTTTACATAGAATGAAACTGTAATCTGCTTTGTATCAGCAGGGAATGACTCTACTCTTGTGTCGAAGAGGCAGGTTGACTTAGCTGTTACGGTGAGACCCTCGCCGGAAGCGGTGGGCTGTACCTCTGTCGGCTGAGTGGGAACGTCGGGAGAAATGTACTCCTGACCGCACTTCTTTGTGCTGGGTCTCTCAGCAGCGTACTTCTGGATAAGTGTAGCGTCCATAATATCAACTATGCCGTCGCCGTTTACATCACCGAGGATGAGCTGGAGAGCGTCGAGAGTTGTCTTTGCTGCAGCGTACTTCTGAATGATAGTAGCGTCCATAATGTCGCAGATACCGTCGCCGTTTACGTCGCCGTAGTAATACTTCTTACCGGGATCGGGAGTTGTGGGCTGGGGATCTGTAGGCTTGATGGGATTGGTTGTGGGCTCGGGAACTTCAGTTGTGGGCTGAGGAGCTGCTGTTGTGGGCTGGGGAGCAACTGTTGTGGGAGCGGGGGCACCCTTTGTTACGTTTGTAGCCTCAACGTTTCCGCCGGGAACAAGAGTTGTTGTTGCCCATTTTGTGCCGTAAACCTGGCTTGTCATGTTGAGCTTCTGGCCCTTCTGTGAAGAACTCTGAGTCTCTGCGCCGGTGCTCTTCAAGTAGCCGCAGATGATTACGTATGTGTTTGAAGAAGTACCAAGGTTGAAATCAACAAGCTCTGAAGATACGGTTGATGTACCGTCGGATTTCTTTGTGGTCTTATATGCCTTTGACGGAACTTCTACATAATAGTAACCTGAAGCCTCGTCATACTGCATTTCCTCGCCGGGCCAGCCTGCTGCGTTGGAGTAGGTTGCATTTTGAGTAGCGTGTGTTACCTCATCGTAGATGTACGCGCTGAACGGGCCCTTCCAAGTTGTCTTCTGAGCCGCGTTGAAGAATACATAAACGCCTGAGCCTGAGTGCTCGGTCTTTTTATACTTATAAACATAGCTCTCTGTCTGACCTGCAGCGTCTGTAGCTGTGAGGTTGAGAGTGATTGTGTCGCCGTAGCTATAGTCGGAGCCAATGCGGATTGTGGGAGTGCCTGTGAATGTTACAGGAGCGCTGTCCTCAAGAGCATATGTACCCGATACAGCGTTCTCAAGGCCGAGCTTAACTGTGAGAGTCTCGCCCTCGAAAGTGCCGGACTCTTTTGAGCTTGTAGCCTTGGGAGTAGAGGTTGACTTGTAAACAACAGCAACGCCTGACTTGCCGATTGTACCGGAAAGTGTGCCGTTTGATACTGTAAAGGTGTTGCCTGTTACGGTATCAACATAGCTGCCGTTAGCCATACCTGTTCCGCTGATGTTAACGTTAGCGGTAGCGCCTGCAGTACCGCCTACGTTAGAAAGAACGATACCTGTTGTACCTCTTCTTACGTAAGAAACAGAACCCGAAGAACCGAGATACTCGCTCTGGCCTACAAAGGCGTTCTTGAACTTGTTAACCTCGGAAACAGCAGCGCTCTTATAGGTGGTGTTTGAAGAAGCCTGGCCCATCTTAGCAGCAGGACGTGCAAAGAACAGAGCTGTTGAGTCTTTTCTTGCAGCTACAAGAGCCCATGACTTTGTGATAACGTCGTCAGTGAGGTTAGAGGTATTTGAGATACCTGCCGAACCTGCGCTGCCCTCGTATGTATCGTGAGACTCTGACCAGAGAACGATGTTTGAAGCCTTAAGGTTTGTGTCACCGTTCTGACCGCTGATAGCAGTGTAGTTGGACTTTGTAGCGTTGCCTGCATTCTTGCTGTTAACAGCCGCTGTGATAGCGTCACCTGTGCGGTTATCTGTTACGTTGATGTAAGGAGTGTAGTGTGTGTACTTTCTTGAAGAAGGACCGCAGTTGTTAAGAATCTCGCCGTAGATGTAGAGATCGCCGCCGGTCTTATTCTTGTAGTAGGTCTTAGCCGCACTTGTTACTGTAGGCCAGTAATTAGAAGCGTAAGAGCCGTCGGAAGGAGTCTCGATGTGCTTAGCGCCGTCGAAACGGAATCCGTCAACACCGCAGTCAATACATTCTTTAAGAAGATTAACGATGTTGTTCTGTACGGTTGAGTTTGCAGTGTTAAGGTCAGGACAAGCTGTAAGATGTCCCTGAACGCACTGTTTTACGTCGCCGTCGGAAACATCGCCCGAAACATTGTGGTAGAACTGGCTGCTTTTAGCGCTTGCCGCGTAGATGTTAGGCTGATAAGTCTTAACCTGCGGGCTTACAGCGAAGGGATCCTTAACGGTATCCGAGTCGTTGTTACCAACGTGGTTTGATACGATATCGCAGATAATCTTGATTCCGTAGTTTTCTGCCTCCGCGCAAAGAGCCGTAAGGTCTGCCTTTGTGCCGTACCATGATTTCTGAGCAATCTGGTGGCTTACGGGCTGGTAGGGCTTCCACCACTCGCTGCCGACCGATGCTGCTGCACCATAGTCCTTAGGCTGCTGTACCGGAGATGTCTGAACGGTACTGTAGCCCGCCGCTTTGATAGCAGGCAGGTTGTCTTTGATTGAGTTATAAGACCAGTTGAAGGCGTGCAGAATTACACCGTTCTGAGGGTTCGTCTGCAGGTTTGGAGAGCTTGCGACAGCAGCGTCCTCCTCGGGAGCGATGTTAGCCGCTCCTGAAGAAAATGTGAACGCGAGAGAAGATGTAAGTACTGTTGCAGCAGCAACTACACTTACAAGTTTTCTGAACATTTTCATCAAAAAACCATCCTTTCATTTTAATTCATTATTATTATAACAAATTGATTTGCAAATGTACATATTTTATATTACAAATTAATAACAGAATTTTTGTGCATTTTTGCAATTTGTACTAAATAGACAGTTTGTTTTTAAAAATTTATTGCATTTGAGAATTTTAATATCCCGAAACATTGATAAAATTTTGTCAATTTTACGCCCGAAAAAACGGTATACAATTTAAATGTAATTATAAAGTGATTGACTTTTGCGTTTTATTAGAATATAATCTATAATGGTTTTGTAGACTAAATATAAAATAGTCTCAAAGCACACCATTTGAACAGGGGTGCATAGATGGAAAACAATCAGAAAAAGGTAATTGTATCCTTAAAGGATATTTTCGTAAGGTTTGACGGCGAGGTTATACTCAACCACATAAACCTTGATATTCACGAAAAAGAGTTTGTAACTATTTTAGGTCCGAGCGGCTGCGGAAAAACCACCACGCTCAGGATTATCGGCGGTTTTGTTGAGCCCGAGAGCGGCGACGTAATCTTTGACGGCAGCAAAATCAACGGCACTCCGCCTAACAAAAGGAATGTTAATACGGTTTTTCAGAAGTATTCGCTCTTTCCGCACCTCAATGTCTTTGACAACGTGGCGTTCGGCTTGAAGCTTAAAAAGCTTCCGAAGGCTGAGATTAAGAAAAAGGTTACAAAAATGCTCGCGACGGTTGACCTTAAGGGCTACGAAAAACGCCCTGTCACCAAGCTTTCGGGCGGTCAGCAGCAGAGAGTAGCAATTGCGAGAGCGCTTGTGTGCGATCCCGATGTAATCTTGCTTGACGAGCCCTTAGGAGCGCTTGACCTGAAGCTTAGAAAAAGCATGCAGATTGAGCTCAAGGAAATTCAGCGCCAGACCGAGAAAACCTTTATATATGTAACTCACGACCAGGAAGAAGCGCTGACGATGAGCGACACGGTTGTTGTAATGAACAACGGCGTTATCGAGCAGGTCGGCACTCCGGAGGATATCTATAACGAGCCTGTCAATGCCTTTGTCGCTGACTTTATCGGTGAGGCGAACATACTAAACGGCACGATGATTGACGACTGCCGTATCAGAATTCTCGGCAAGGAGCTTGAGTGCGTTGACAAGGGCTTCGGCAGGAACACCCCCGTTGACGTTGTTATCCGCCCCGAGGACATCATCATCACTCCGCCCGAAAAGGGACAGCTTACGGGAATTGTCGAGAGCACGACCTTTAAGGGCGTCCACTACGAGATGAGCATACGCTGCGGCAAATGCGAAATTATCGTTCAGTCCACCAGAAGCGCCGAAATAGGCAGCGAGGTGGGAATGTGCGTTGTTCCGTTTAATATTCAGATTATGAATAAGTTGCTGCCGTTTTACGATAATATAATAGAAACCGAAGTCAGCTACGCCGACGAAAGCTCGAATACATTTGAATTTGAGCTTGAGGGCGAGACCGTAACGGTTGAAAACCGTTACTATCCGCAGGGCACGAAGCTTAAAATCACCCTGCCGCCCGACGCGCTTTCGCTTGCAGGTGACGGCAACGGCGATTTGACCGACGTTTATATTGAATCCGTCGTTTACAAGGGCGAGCACAACGAGATTATTCTTGAATCCGATGAGCGCAAGTGGCTTATGCTCAGCGACGTTGACGAGCAGGTTGCAACCTATGTTCCGCTGAACTTTGACTTTGACAAGGCGAAGTTTGAAGTTTTACAGGACGCGGAGGGCTGAGTATGAAATCAAAAAAGCTCTCTATCCCCTACATCATTTGGATGCTCGTATTCACGATGATACCGCTGGTGATGATTTGTATCAGCGCTTTCACGAACAAATACGGCAGTTTTTCGCTCGAGCCGTTCCAAAAGGCGTTTGAGCACACCGGAGTATTTACCAAATCGCTTTGGATTGCGTTTATCTCCACTTTGATTTGCCTTGTGCTCTCATACCCCTTGGCGTATATGATTACCAAAATGAAGCCCTCATCCCAGCGGACGGTGATTATGCTGCTGATGATTCCGATGTGGATGAACTTCTTGCTCAGAATTTACGCATGGATTATTCTGCTTCAGGACAACGGTCCGGTCGACCAGGTGATGTCGTTTTTCGGAATTCACGGAAAGTACATCAACAACACCGGCGCGGTAATTGTCGGAATGGTTTACGAGTACCTGCCGTTTATGGTGCTCCCGATTTACACGGTTATGAGCAAAATTGACGGCGGACTGATTGAAGCCGCTCAGGATTTGGGCTCAAACGGCTTTGACGTTTTTCGCAGGATTGTATTTCCGCTGAGTATTCCGGGAATTATCTCGGGAATTACGATGGTATTTGTGCCGAGCGCGAGTACCTTCCTTGTGGCTCAGTACCTCGGCGGTAACGATGACAAAATGATAGGCGACGTCATCGAAAGCTACTTTATGACCGACCAGAATATGGCGTCGGCGCTGTCGCTTGTGCTGATGGTATTTATATTTGTGTTCTTAGTCATAATGAACCTGTTTGGCGATGAGGAGGCGATTGCGTAATGAACGGCAGAAAAAACGGCTTCCTCTCAAAAATCTATCTTGCGCTTATAATGTTTTTCCTTTACGCGCCGATCGGCGTTATGATTTTCTTTTCCTTTAACAACGGAAGAACCATTGTATGGAAGGGATTTTCGCTCAAATGGTACGAGGCGCTGTTCAACGACAACCGCCTGATGGGCGCGCTTGTCAACACGCTTTTGATTGCGGTGCTCGCGTCGCTGTTCGCGACGATTTTGGGAACAGCCGCGGCGATTGGAATAAGCAACTTCAAGGGCAAAAAACGCGCGATTATTCAGAACATCTCGAACATCTCCATCATCAGCCCCGATATCGTAATGGGTATGTCGCTTATGCTGCTCTTTACGTTTTTGGGAGTTATCTTTAATTTTCAGATGGGCTTTGTCACGGTTCTGCTGTCGCACATCAGCTTTTGCGTGCCGTTTGTGGTGCTAAACGTAATGCCGAGGATTAAACGGATGGATCCGAACATTTACGACGCGGCTCTTGACCTCGGCTGCAACCAACGGCAGGCATTCTTTAAGGTTGTTATTCACGAGCTGATGCCCGGAATTGCCTCGGGATTTTTAATCAGCTTTACATACTCGCTGGACGATTTTATCATCACCCACTTTACTCAGGGTACGAAGTTCCAGAATTTGTCCACCGAGATTTACGCTATGCTCAAGCGCGAAATTCCGCCTAAGGTAAACGCGCTGTCCGCCCTGCTTTTCTTGGCGATTATCATCATTATGGTTATAATTAACCTGCGCGACCGCCACGAGGAAAAGGTCAAGGGCGAAATGAAATAATCTGCAAATACCCTTTATTATAAATTATATTAACTGGAGGATTGGGAAATGAAAAAAATTATCAGCTTTGTTCTTTGTGCCGTAATGGTCTGCACCTCTGCCGCGCTGTTTGCCGGCTGCGGTTCCGGTTCAGGTTCGGGTTCTTCCGAGAACAAGGGAGAAGTAAACGTTTACAACTGGGGCGACTATGTTGCCAACGGTATGGACGGACTTAAAGATGTTGTGGCTGAGTTTGAAAAAGAAACAGGCATCAAGGTAAACTACACTACCTACGATACCAACGAGGAGCTTTACAATATGCTCAAGAACAGCAACGCCGAGTATGACGTTATTGTTCCGTCGGAGTATATGGTTACAAAGCTCAAGAGCGAGGATATGCTTATGGAGATTAACTTCGATAACATTCCGAACTACAAATACATCAACGAACGCTTCAAAAAACTCCCCTGCGACCCCGAGGGCAAATACACTGTTTGCTACGACTGGGGTGTAACCGCGATGATTTACGACAAAACCAAGGTTGATAAGAAGCCCACTTCATGGGAAGCTCTTTGGGATCCTAAGCTTAAGGGACAGATCCTTATGATCAACAACAGCCGCGACGCTATGGGTATCGCGATGCAGCTTTGCGGAATCAATCCCTCGAACTTTACAAAAGAGGATGTTGACAAAGCTGCAGCAAAGCTCAGAGAGCAAAAGCCGCTTGTTAAAAAGTACGTTATGGATCAGGTGTTCACCGAGATGGAGGGCAGTCAGGCGGCTATCGCGCCATACTACGCAGGCGACATCTCCGTAATTATGGACAATAACGAGAACCTCGACTACGCTTTCCCCGAGAGCGGTTCAAACCTGTTCTATGACGCTTTCTGTATTCCGAAAACCTGCAAGAACAAGGAAAACGCCGAGGCGTTCATCAACTTTATGCACAAGCCCGAGATCGCCGCTGAAAACTGCAAGTATCTGCTCTACGGTACTCCCAACGACGGTGCGCTTGAATATCTTGACGAGGATATCAAGAACAGCGAGCTCACCTTCCCGAGCGACGAGTACGTCAACAAGTGCTACACCTTCAGCGACGTTGACCCCGAGGTTTACGCTTATATGCAGGAGCAGTTCCTGAAAATTCAATCGACAAATTGATAAAGTAATATTAAGCCGGCTCGCTCCGATTTGGGGCGCGAGCCGGCATGATTTTTTGAGGTGAAAAATGAAAAAAACAACAGCAATTATTTTATCCGCGCTGTTTATTTGTACGTCGCTTTTGTGCGGATGTTCATCCGAAGAAAGTAAGCCGCAAAGCAGCTCGGCGGAAGCTTCTTCAACAGTTAAAGAAAAAGAAGCTCTCGCGCTTGAAAAGGGCACGACCTACACCTTTAAGACAAAGGAGATTTGGTGCAAGAACAACGGCAATAAAATCTACGGTATCGCCTATATCCCCGACACAAACAAAAAGTGTCCGCTCGTCATCACCTGCCACGGTCTCGGAACCAATCACGAGGCAGGTATCGGCTACGCCGAGCATTACGCGAAAATCGGCGTTGCAACCTACACCTTTGACTTTTGCGGAGGTACGAAAAGCAGCGACACCAACAAGAGCGACGGCAAGAGTACGGATATGTCGGTTATGACGGAATCCGCCGACCTTGAAGCGGTATTCAACACCGCTCAGACCTGGGATTTTGTCGATACAAGCAGAATTTTCTTCCAAGGCGGAAGTCAGGGCGGACTTGTCAGCGCGATTACAGGCGTTCGCCTAAAGGACAAAATCGCGGGTATGATTCTGCTCTATCCGGCGTTTGGAATGTATGACTTTGTACACCGCGCCTATCCGTCCTACGAGAGCATTTCGGGAACGATGGAGATTGTCAGCGATATGGTTATCGGCGAGGCGTTCGGCAAGGATTTGTGGAATTATGACGTCCGCGAGCACCTTTCCGAGTTTACAAAGCCCGTGATTATTATTCAGGGCACTGAGGACAGCATTGTGCTCCCTTCCGTAACCGAGCAGGCGGCAAAGCTTATCCCCAACTGCGAGATGAAGCTGATTAACGGCGCAGGTCACGGCTTCGGCGGCAAGGAGCTTGACGAGGCGGCTGAGTACGCTATTGAATATTTGTATAAGAACTGCTAATTAAATATTTACGCACGTAAAAACCGGCTCAAATTAATGAGCCGGTAATTTTTTACTGTTGAATAAAGCCTGTTACAAAGACGAAAAGCAAGAGCAGCGGCAGAACGTATTTGAAATACGGAGCCAACGCCTTTGGCATTTTCATTCCCTCGCCGGTGTTTGTCTCCTTTAAATAATTGTCGAAGCCCCATCCAAAGCGGAATGAGCAGAACAGCAGGATTATCAGCGAGCCGAGAGGCAGGAGAAGCTTGCTCACTATGAAGTCCTCCATTCCGAGGATATCCAATCCGAACAGTTGAACGCCGGACAGAACGTTAAAGCCGAGCAGACAGGGCATACTCATTACGAGCATAAATACGCAGTTAATCAGCGTGGACTTTTTTCTGCTCCAGCCGAAGTTATCCATACAGCTCGAAATAATGTTTTCAAACACCGCGGTCAGCGTTGAAAAGCTTGCAAAGCTCATAAACAGGAAGAACAGCGTTCCCCACAATCTGCCTGCAGGCATATTTATAAAGATTTTCGGGAGCGTTACAAAAATCAGCGACGGCCCCTGTGTGGGCTCAACGCCGAAGCTGAAGCATGCCGGGAAGATAATCAGTCCGCTCATTATCGCAACAAAGGTGTCGAGCACGGTGATGCGGATTGCCTCGCCCGCAAGCGTGTTGTCCTTTGACATATAGCTGCCGAAAATCTGCATACTTCCTATACCTAAGCTCAGCGTAAAGAACGCCTGGCTCATAGCGGCGCTGACAATGTTGAACAGTCCGACCTTTTCTATCGAGCTAAAGTCGGGCATTAGGTAGAACCTCAAGCCCTCAACCGAATTTTCGAGGAACACGCTGTTGACCGCGAGCACCACGATGAGCAGGAGCAGTGCAATCATCATCCACTTTGACACGCGCTCCAAGCCGTTTTTAACTCCTCCGGCGCAGACCGCAAAGCCGAGAATAACGGTGATAGCCATAAAAATTGTCAGCTCTATGGGATTTGAGAGCATATCGGATAATACCTTATCCGCGCCCTCTGCGCTGACTCCCGAAAAGCCGCCTGTCGCGAACTTCCAGCCGTAGTCGACCATCCAGCCCGAAACCGAGGTGTAGAACATCATCAAAAGGTAGTTTCCGGCAAGGGAAAACCAGCCGTGAATGTGCCATCTGCTGCCCTTGGGCTCGAGCTTTTTGTAAGCCTGAACTATACTTTTTCGGCTTGCGCGGCCGAGCGACAGCTCCATTGTAAGGATCGGAATTCCCATAATTGCCAAAAACAGCAGGTACACAAGCACGAACAGTCCGCCGCCGTTTTGTCCGGCGACATACGGAAACTTCCACACGTTTCCGATACCGATAGCGCAGCCTGCGCTTACCAGTATGAATCCGAGACGGGATTTGAAACCTTCCCTCTCCATAAATAACCTCTCCTAAAAAGCAAATAACAAGGGCTGACTCCGCGCTCCTTTCGAGTTAGAGTCAGCCCGTTTTTTACAGAACAATTACATCGGGTGAATCATTTTCTCTTTATCAAGCTTTTCGCCGTTGATTCCTACCCTTGAATTTCGCCTTTTTTCAAAAAAGTCGAGCGCAACCTTGGGGAACTGAGCGTAGGACAATACGTCCTCCTCCTGCTCAATCCACTCTGAAATCTCGCCTCTGAGCTTATCGAGCTCGGGCTCGAGCCTGTCGGCAGGTCTGCCGTGGATAATCTCCATATCGCCGCAGATTTTCTTCTGGAATTCGGGGTCAATCGGCATAGGAGTTGTGCCGTACTCGCCTGCTACCATACCCTTGAACTCGCGTGTGCACATACTGTAACGCTCGCCTGTGATTACGTTGAATACAGCCTGAGTGCCGACAATCTGCGATGTGGGAGTTACGAGCGGCGGATAACCTGAGTCCTCACGCACGCGCGGTACTTCCTCGAGCACCTCGTTGAGCTTATCCTCCTTGCCTGCCTGCTTAAGCTGAGAAAGCAGGTTTGAGAGCATTCCGCCGGGAACTTGGTAGATAAGCGCCTTTGCGTCGGTCGCGAGCATTTTGGGATCGAGCAAGCCGCTCTTGATATATTTTTCGCGCAGAGTCATAAAGTACGCGCGGATTTCGGCAAGCTCACGAATGCTCAGCCCAGTGTCATACTCGGTACCCTCAAGAGCCGCTACCATTGACTCGGTAGGTGCGTGCGATGTACCCAGAGCAAGCGGACTGATTGCGGTATCAATCGCGTCGGCGCCTGCCTCGACCGCCTTTAACAGACACATAGAGGCAAGTCCCGAGGTGTAGTGGGTGTGAAGCTGCAGGGGCATTTCGGGCAGAGCGGTTTTAATCGCCTTTACAAGGCTTTCGGTTCTGCTCGGGGTGAGCAGTGCAGCCATATCCTTAATGCAGATTGAATCCGCGCCTGCGTCGGCAATTCTCTTTGCGTACTCCACATAGTACTCGTCGGTGAAAACAGGACCTGTGGTGTAGCTGATTGCAACCTGAGCGTGACCGCCCTCTTTGTTGGCGGCGTTTATTGCGGTTTTAAGGTTTTTAATATCGTTAAGCGCGTCAAAAATTCTGATAATGTCAATGCCGTTTGCGATTGAACGCTGTACCAGATACTCAACGCAGTCGTCTGCGTAGTGACGGTAGCCGAGCATATTCTGTCCCCTGAAAAGCATTTGAAGCTTTGTGTTGGGGCAGTGCTCCTTGATAGTTCTTAATCTCTGCCACGGGTCCTCGTTGAGGAAGCGCAGGCAGGCGTCATATGTTGCTCCGCCCCAGCACTCCAGCGAATAGTAGCCGATTTTATCGAGCTTGTCAAGAATCGGGAGCATATCCTCCGTCGTCATTCTTGTTGCGATAAGCGACTGATGTGCGTCGCGCAGAGCGGTCTCTGTAATTTTTATCTTTTTTGCCATTGCAGTATCCCCTTAATTAAGTGTTACGAGCACCTTGCCCGAATCAACAGCCTCGCCCTTGGCAACCTCTACGGTAGCAACGGTGCCGTCCTGCGGAGCTTTAACGGGAGTTTCCATCTTCATAGCCTCGATAAACACAAGGTCGTCGCCTGACTTAACAGCCTGGCCGGCGCTTACAACAACGTTTACAACCGTGCCGGGCATAGGAGCTTTAATCTCAACACTGCCCTTTGCGCCTGCGGGAGCGGCAGGCTTTGCGGCAGGCGCGGGCTTTGCCGCGGGAGCAGCTGCAGCCGCCGGAGCAGCGGATTCTCCGAGCTCCTCAACCTGTACGTCATAGGCTGTGCCGTTTACTGTAATTCTTAAATTCTTCATAGCTAATTACCCCTTTATTTAATCTCAAATTGTACTGTGTTTTTTAGCGACGGTGGGAACCCTCTTGCCTGCGAGCATATCGAGTGCTGAAACAAGCGCGTCTCTGAGCTCCTCCTCGGCAAAAATACCGTCAATATAGCCGTTCTGAGCGGCGTTGAAAGCTGAAAGGTTTTCC
>ONPH01000199.1 GCA_900319655.1 uncultured Eubacteriales bacterium | reverse complement strand
TACGGGCAATTTCAAAGAACAGCGTTCCTCTGGCGTCCTCGAATCCGCCGCGCTTTCCACAGATGCTGAACGACTGACAAGGGAATCCTCCAACGATAATAACTTCCTCTTTGCTTTCATCGAAGGCGACGGGATCAACGACTTCATCACATAAGCCATACTCCAGCGCTTCATCGGCGGTGAAGAATGTCTCTTTGTCGAGGAATTCTGTTAACTGCTCGCGCGTGACTTTATCCCCAGCCTTAACGAGGTAAGTGTTACAGCTCGCCTCATTAATCTTGTCAAGGTCGTCCGCGGCTTTTCTCAGCTCGGTGCTGTTTCCAAAACAACCCATCATAGCGTTGTGGATCATCATTGTAGTGTTGCTCGGCATAACGACCTTATCGCCTGCCATAGCAATAACCGATGCTACGCTGTAAGCGAAAGCGTCGATATAGGTTGTAACCTTTGCTTTGGCTCGCTTAAGGATGTTGTAAATTTCATTACCCTCTGACACCGAGCCACCGATAGAGTTTATATAAACGTTGATTTGGTCAACGTCTCCGGCTTCATCAATAGCCTTGCGGACGTAATCCGCTGAGGTTGTTGATTCGATAATCTTTCCGCTCCACCAGTCGTACCAATCAGAGGTAATTTCTCCGTAAAGGTATAAATCAAGCACCTTGCTCTCTTTGATTTGTTTAACTTCAAATTGTTTTCTCAACATTATTCATCACCCCCTTTCGTTGCGCTTTGCGTTTGATAATTCTTTGTAATTTGATATTCCTTTGCCCAATCCTCTTTACTTGGCAACATATTGCAGTACTTTTGTGCCTTGTAGGGGTTCAAAATACTGCTTGCAATCGCCTTGTCGAGGTTGTTGGCGCACGAAATAGCGTCAATGTGCCGCGCGTAGGTGGTGTCGATAAACAGGTAGTTGCCCTTTTTATAATCGTTAACACCGTAACGCTTTGCGGTAATCTCTTGGCCGAGCATTTGCGCGAGTGGATCTATAGCGCCGGCAATAAAAGCGGATTCGGCGTCGGAAAGCTGCGAGGCTTCACCGGTAATCAATGCCGGCGGGGCATGCAGCGCGTTGCCGACAGCGTTCACCGCCTCCGCCTTTAATTTCGTAATATCGTTAATTTCTGAGTTAGTGGTTTTGCCGGCTTCGGTCGTCGGCTCGGAATACTTAAAGCCGTTGTACAACGGCAGGACAGCGTTTTTCGCGTTAAAATACTGTTTGAAACGATTTTGCAATAGGTCGTTAAAATTCTTCTCAAAATCGTTGTCGCCCTGGGCGGCTGTCGAGATTTCCAAGATTCCTTTGTGTCCGGTGGATTTTCTATAACGCTCCTCTGCCGCTGTAATGAGTTCTTGATATGCTTTACACATATCGCCGAGCAGGTGACGGAGAGCGATGTTGCTATACTTAAGGACGATAACCTTTGAGGATTTTAACGTCTGCTCCAACGTGTAACCGCGGGCGGTTATGCCGCTGTAAGTGTCCTCAAAAATCGCGTACTCGGTTTTGCCGAAGCTGTCGGCGACAAGGAGCTGCTGCCTGTCCACAGTTTCAAAAATCAGAGCTTCATTCTCAAAAATCAGCTTAGAGAAAAACTGAATTAAGAATTCTGTTTTAGTCTGATGCTTGTTTGGTTGAATATTCCAGAGGTAGTATTCGTCGCCGTAAAACTCTTCATTGTTTACCACGGTAACAAATTCACATTTTGACAGGGTACGGGCGATTAAATCAATCGCCGTGTACAAGGCAATTTCGTACAAATGAAATTTCGAGGTTTCAAGGGTCTCCTCAAAAAATTCATCAAAGGTTTTTGAGTCAACCTCATAGGATTTTCGACCTATAAGCTTTGACTTTATAAACTCAATAAAATTCAAATTATCACCTCGATTCCTCAAAATGTGTAGACTTTCATATAGTCGAATTGTGCGCTTGTAATCGTTGCATTTGACTGCAAAAACTCTTTTTGCGTGTACGCCGCCGCGAGTGCCATAAAACCGTCATTTTACGACTGCGCGGCTCGATTTTGTCGTATGTGTAATTGTTGTTCTTGGCTCTGACAACCTTGGTGTTGTTCGTGTACCAGCGCATGAGCGGATTGTCACCCCAAATAATGCGCTGATTGTCAAAATCGCTTGATATAATCGGCTGAACCTGCATTATATCTGACGGACGGACAAGCCACAGGTTGTTATTGCCTTCTTTCTTGTTGAGGTCAAAGCCGATTTGTTCAAGCGGACGCTTGAGAACCGTTAATCGGTAGTTATCCAGCGCACCGCGAATGATTTTATAGTGGTCTTTCTGCTCCGC
>ONPH01000137.1 GCA_900319655.1 uncultured Eubacteriales bacterium | reverse complement strand
ATGCTGTCCATCTCGGCCTTCAACGCCCTGCTCAAGCTCATCGAGGAGCCTCCCGCCCATCTGCTGTTCATCCTGGCCACCACGGAGCTGCACAAGGTCCCCGCCACCATCCTCTCACGCTGCCAGCGGTTTGACTTTCACCGTATCGCGCCGCGCGATATTGCCGACAGACTGCTCTATGTTGCAAGCGAAGAGGACGCGGAGCTTTCGGACAGCGCCGCAATGCTTATCGCCTCGGTTTCCGACGGCGCAATGCGCGACGCGCTGTCGCTTATGGACAGGTGCCTCGCAATCAGCAGGAGCATTGACGACAACGTTGTGCGTTCCGCCGCGGGACTTGCGAACAAGGACTATCTGTTCGACCTCGCCGCCTGCGTTATCAACAAAAACACCGCCAAGGCGCTCGAGATTATCGACCGTCTGTACCGCGACGCCAAGGATATGCCAAAGCTCTGCGACGAGCTGATGGCGCATTTCAGAGCGCTTATGCTCATAAAGTCGGTCAGAAATCCGCGCGATATTGTCGTGTTCACCGACAGAGAATTTGAGATGTCCCAAACCCAGGCGGACTATCTGTCGCTTGCGGATATTGTTTACTATATGGACGTTCTGTCGCGCTCATATCAGCGAATGGGCAAGGGCACGGGCGACCGCACCGAGCTCGAAATGGCGCTGGTCAAGCTCTGCTCACCCGAGCTCGACGTCACAAACGAGGCTTTTGCTGCGAGAATTACTGCGCTTGAACGCGCGGTTAAAAAGGGAATTTCGGTTCAGACGGCGGCTGTTGAAGCTCCTATGAGCGAGCCCAAAAAAGAGGAAACTACCCCCGAAACAGCGGAAGAACCTGCCGAAGTAGTTCCCGAGGAAACGGAAGCTCCCGAAAAGGCAGAGGAAATACCTGTCGAACCCGAAAATAAGCCCGAAGAAAAGCCCGAACCCCCAAAGCCTGCGCAAAGCAAGTCTCAAAACACTCAAAAGAACGTGGATATAATCAAGCTCAGCCGCGAGGCTGTGCCCTTCCCCCAGTGGATTGAGGTAGTTGAAGCGATTAAGTCCACCTCGCGTTCATTGGCGGCGGCTTTTTCAGGCTCAACCGCGTACGAAAACGGCGGATTTTTGCTCATCGACTGCGAAAATGTAATGGCGTTTGAGCTGTTGCGGCAGGGCGATATGCGCAGGAATATCCGCGATATTTTACAGCAGATTACGGGCAAGGCGTACAGGCTCGGCCCTTACAAAACAAAAACCGAACAGGAAGTTAAACAGGAAGATCCGCTGAGCAGCTTTAAGGAAAAGCTTGATAAGAGCGGCATTAAATACACAGAAGAATAAATCTGAAAGGAAGATAAATATGAAAGCAAGATTACCCAAGGGCTACGGCGGCGGAGGCTCAAACAACATTCAGCAGCTCGCGCGTCAGGCTCAAAAGCTTCAGGACGATATGGCAGCGGCTAACGAGGAGCTCGAAGCTAAGGAATACGAGGCAGCCGCAGGCGGCGGTGCTGTTAAGGTTAAAGTAACAGGCAAAATGGAACTTGTTTCCGTTGAAATTCAGCCCGAGGTTGTTGATCCCGACGACGTTGAAATGCTCGGAGATTTGCTGATGGCAGCCGCAAACGAGGCGCTGAGAACCGCCGCAAAGGAAAAGGAAGAAAAGATGGAAGCCCTCTCGGGCGGACTTAACATTCCGGGAATGTTTTAATTATGGCTCAGTATAACGTTGCTCCGCTCGAAAGACTTGTGGAGCAGTTTGAGAGAATGCCCGGTATCGGACACAAAACCGCGCAGCGGCTTGCATATTATGTACTCAATCTGTCAAAAACACAGGCAGACGAGCTTGCAAATGCCGTTGTTGAGGCTCACACAAAAATACATTACTGCTCAAGGTGCTGTAATTTGACCGACAGAGAGCTCTGCCCGGTCTGCGCGAATGAAGCGAGGGATCACAGCCAAATCTGCGTTGTCGAAACCCCCAGAGATGCCACGGCGGTCGAGAACACTCACGAGTACAAGGGCGTTTATCACGTTCTGCACGGCTCAATTTCTCCGCTTAACGGCGTAGGCCCCGATGATTTGACGATTAAACAGCTTATCGCAAGGCTCGGCGAGAATGAAGTTGCCGAGGTTATTATGGCGACTAACCCAACCGTTGAGGGTGACGCCACGGCGCTGTATATATCTAAGCTCCTAAAGCCTATGGGCGTTAAGGTTACGCGCCTTGCCTACGGAATTCCCGTCGGAGGCGACCTTGAGTATGCCGACGAGTACACGCTCGCAAGGGCGCTGGAAGGCAGGAACGAAATCTGATGAGTGAAACAAAAACCATTGCCCAAAACAAAAAAGCCAGACACGACTATTTTGTCGAGGAAAGCTTTGAAGCCGGAATTGAGCTTTGCGGAACCGAGGTAAAGTCTATCCGTCAGGGCAGGGTTAATCTAAAGGACAGCTGGTGCTCCGTTGACAAGGGCGAGCTTTTTGTTAACGGAATGCACATTTCGCCCTTTGAGCAGGGCAATATATTTAACCGCGACCCGATGCGCGTAAGAAAGCTGCTTATGCACAAAAAAGAGATTAACCGCCTGTTTGGAATAGTTAAGCAAACCGGCTACTCGCTGATACCGCTCAGCCTGTATTTTAAGGGCAGCCGCGTAAAGGTTCAAGTGGGCTTGTGCAAGGGCAAAAAGCTATACGACAAGCGCGAGGACATGGCAAAACGCGCCGCAAAGCGCGACATGGAACGCGCGATTAAGGAACAAAGCAGGTAGAGCTAAATTGTTTCCTGTGGAAACAGCTAAATTATTTCGCTGCGCTCAATAGCTAAATTTTTCGGTAAACCGAAAAGCTGAATTTACAGAAAAGCTTGCGGAGCAAATTTAGCTCGCGAAGCGAATTTAGCTTGCCGAAGGCAAATTTCACTCGCGTAAGCGAATTTAACTGCGAAGCAAAGCTTCGCACATATGGGGATGTAAAGGCTTCGACGGGGAGAACGACCCCGGATAAGCGAGCGGCGGTGCGGAACCGCCATAAAATCCGCAAACTTAAAATAACTGACAAAAATACAGTTGCTTTAGCTGCTTAATGCAGCTCGTTCCTGCGCGGAGTACCTCGGCCGCGTAAGGGGCGTCGATTAGAGGTAAATGTGAACAGAGAATTGCTCCGCTCCCTGTCACACATCAGGAGCTGCCAAACCGTTTAGCCTGTCGTTAGGCGACTCGGCAAGGGAGATTTAATATAGCGACTGCGCTCGGAGAAAGTCCCGGCGAATTCTTTTCGGACACGGGTTCGATTCCCGTCATCTCCACCAAACAAGTATTGGATGAACACCTACTTTTTCAGCGGCGGATTTGCCGTGAGATGTGTTCTCTGATTCAACAACGGAACGCCGTTTCAGTGTAAAAACTGGAACGGCGTTTTTCTCTTTTAAATCTATAATTCAATAATTAATATCTACTGAACAAACCCCAATTTCAAACTGCGGAAAAGCAACGCTAATATCTCCGCCCTCAACTTCTCGATCCTCCTCAGATTGAGAAGC
>ONPH01000186.1 GCA_900319655.1 uncultured Eubacteriales bacterium | reverse complement strand
GGCGTTCCTCTTTTGTGATTACATTGCATTTTTTGTCAAACGGCACTCCCCAGCGCTTTAGCACGGGAATGATAATCTTCCTCGGCAAGAGCTTTGAGAACGAGTTTGAAACGTCCTTGTTCGCGTTTATTCTGAATTCGTTTTGAAGCCTTTTGTCAAGCTGCGCAAAGTCGAGAGCCGGTTTGAGGTCGATTACCGCGGTATACTCGCCCTTTTTGATATCCCTGATATGCGAGCTTGCGGAGAGAATCATCGGGCCGCTTATGCCGAAATGTGTAAAGAGCATTTCACCAAAATCGGAGTATACTTCTTTTTTAGAATTATTATCGACTATTTTCAAGCCTACATTTTTAAGCGCCAAGCCCTGCATTGACTTGCACTCTCCGTCGGGGCTTTCAAGAGGTACAAGCGAGGGTTTAAGCTCTGTAACGGTATGCCCTGCCTGCTTTGCGAGCAGATAGCCGTCGCCTGTCGAGCCTGTGAGCGGATAGCTTTTTCCGCCGCAGCAGACAATAACGCTGTCGGCGTAGAAGGTATTTTCCTCACACTTTACGCCTGCGATATAACTGTCCTCGATAATCAGCGTCTTTGCAGTGTCGTGAACTTTTTTAACTCCGCTGTCCTTTACAAAGCCGTAGAGCGTATCTACAACGTCAACCGCCTTGTCGGATACGGGGAACACTCGGTTTCCGCGTTCGGTTTTGAGTTCAAGACCTAAGCCTTCAAAAAAGCCCATAACGTCAGCGGTGGAAAAGTTGTTAATTGCGGAGTACAAAAACCTGCCGTTGACGGGGACGTTATTAATAAAAGTCTGGTTATCGCAGTTATTTGTCAGGTTGCACCTGCCCTTGCCGGTTATCATAATCTTCCTGCCGACCTTGGAGTTTTTCTCTATCAGCGTAACGCCTGCGCCGAGCTGTGCGGCTGTTCCTGCCGCCATCAAGCCTGCCGCGCCTGCGCCGACTACTATTACCTTTTTACTTGTCATCGGTTTTCTTCTCGTTTTCGTCGTGGCTTGCGTAAACGTCCTCGCGGTTCCAAACCTGCTCGAGCTCGCGGAAGGTTTCGGTAACCTCGTCCTTTTTCTTAAGAACCGTGGCGACAATCAGCGCGTTGATAAGGCTGAGCGGCGCTACGAGCGAATCGACGATTGAAGCCATATCGCTGCGCGCGATGAGCACGGAGTCTGCCGAGCTGATAAGCGGAGAAGCCATACTGTCGGTGATTGCGATTGAATGTGCGCCGCGGCGGCGCGCAAAGTCCATAGCCTCTATCGCCATTTTGCTGTAACGCGGAAATGAAATTCCGATAATTACGTCGTCGCTGGTCATTCTGAAAATATTTTCATATGTGGTAGTTGCGCTGGTGGTGTTGATTACGATAACGTTGTTGTCGAAAATCAACTCAAAATAATACGCCAAAAAGCTCGCAATTGCGGCAGTTGAGCGCACTCCGAAGATGTAAATTCTCTTAGCCTTGCAGATTTCGTCAACAGCGCGGTCAAAGTCCTCGTGCGAGGTCTCCTCAATCGTCCTGCGGATTTTTTCGATATCCTGATTCAGCACGCTGTCGAGCACGTTGTTGTTACCGATACGGCTCGAGGTAACTTCAATTCTCTGCACCGAGGTGAGCTTGTTGCGAATCATCTCCTGCATAGCCTTTTGAAGCTTGGGATAGCCGTCGTAGCCGAGCTCGGTCGCAAATCTTACGACAGTACTCTCGGAAACGCCGACTGTTTCTCCGAGCTTAGAGGCGGTCATAAACGCCGCCTTATCGTAATGCTCCTCGATGTACAGGGCAATTCGCTTTTGTCCCTTCGAGAAGCTGTTCATCATCAAATCTATTCTTGTAAGAAGATGTGTAATCATTTACTTACTCCCTAACTTTTTAGTCTGACATTCATTTTATCACATCATCCTGCATTTTTCAATAATTTTGCAGGTAAAATACAAAATTTTAATAATATTTTTGAAATTAGCGGCTGTTTATATTGCAAAAATAAGGCAATTATGGTAAGATTAGCATATCAACTAACAAATTTACATTGGGAGAATATGATGATTGCGATTATTGACTACGGCGCAGGCAATATTCAGAGCGTGAGCAAGGCGCTTAAGCACATTGGCTGCGACTGCTTTATCACCAACAAAAAGGATGAGATTTTATCTGCCGAAGGCGCGGTTCTGCCGGGAGTCGTCTCGTTCGGAGACACCGTTGACAGCCTTAATAAATACGGAATTAAAGAGGCTGTTATCGAGTTCATAAACAGCGGCAAGCCGTTTTTGGGAATTTGCTTAGGCTTACAGCTCCTTTTCCCCGGAAGCGAGGAAAGCGAAGGCGCTGAGGGCTTGGGAGTTATTCCGCACATGGGCTGGAACAGTTTGAAAATCACAAAGGGCAGCCGCCTCTTTAAAGGTATAGAGGAAAACCCCTACGTTTACTTTGTTCATTCGTACTTCCTCAACGCCGCCGATAAGAGCATTGTTGCGGCTCAGACCGAGTACGGCGTGACGATTGACGCGGCTGTTGAAAAGGGCAACGTTTTTGCCACCCAATTCCACCCCGAAAAAAGCGGAAACACAGGACTAAGAATTCTTAAAAACTTTGTCGATATTGTAGGAGGTTAAAGATGTACGCAAAAAGAATTATCCCCTGCCTCGACGTAAAAAACGGCAGAGTTGTAAAGGGTATGAGCTTTGTAAACCTCGTTGACGCAGGCGATCCGGTGGAGTGCGCAAAGCAGTACGATGTTCAGGGCGCGGATGAGCTTGTGTTCCTCGACATCACCGCGTCGAGCGATTCGAGAAATATTACTATTGATATGGTGGAAAAGGTCGCGAATACTATCTTCATCCCCTTCACCGTAGGCGGCGGAATCAGGAGCGTTGACGATTTTAACGCGCTGCTCAGGGCAGGAGCCGACAAGGTTTCGGTAAACTCCGCGGCGGTTCACCGTCCCGAGCTTATCAGCGAGGCGGCGTACAAGTTCGGCAGTCAGTGCGTTGTCGCGGCGATTGACGCAAAGCGCAGCGGCGACAGCTGGGAGGTCTA
>ONPH01000051.1 GCA_900319655.1 uncultured Eubacteriales bacterium | reverse complement strand
TCGCGGATAGCGGATTCGTCCTCGCATACAAGAATTTTTTTCATCTTCAAAACCTCCGTTTTTGGAAAAGTAAGTTTGTTTTATATAAAGTGTGATTTTTTACACTCTGTTATCGGTTACTGAAAACGCCGTTTTAATCTCGTCGTTTGTAAGCTTCATCGGGCTTTTGCCCTGTGGATTTGTGAACGCATAGGCGTAGCGGTTGTCGCGGTAAATCAGCGTAAAGCCGTCGATTTTACCCTTGTCCCACGCCGAGACGTCAAACGCTTTGACCTCAAAAAGCTCCTCACCGAGCGCGTTGTTTACCCACTCGTAAAGCTTCATTGAGTTTTCGTCATTAATCGCGGTGTAGCTTCCGTCAACCCATTTTGAAGGCTGTTTTACGGAAAAACCGCATTTTCTGTTCTCAGCGACAACGCTTTTTACCGTAAGCGTTTCGTTTGAGGGGTTAAACGAGCACCAGCTGATTTTGTCAGCCACGGTCAGCGCCATATCCTCGCCGTGGAACGGAAGCTTTTCCGCCATCGGGATTTCAAGCTTTGAGTCGCCGTCAAAGTCAGTGCTCAAAACGCCGACGGTGCGCGTAGTCGGGTTCTTCTGTTTTTCTTTATACAGCGGATTTCTCAGCACAGCGAGGGTTTGGTTGTAGTAGATAACCTGAGTTACGAGCTCCTCGCTCGCAAACGAGCCGTCAACCACAACGCCCTTAACCGAGCCGTCAAAGTCCGACATTCCGATGCTCTTAATCTTTACGACGTTCGGGTCCATCGGAGCTGAGGCTTTAACAAAAATCTGCTTTTTCTCCTTGCTGTAGGAGAGCATTGAGGCTTTCGCCTGATTTTCCGCGCTGAAAAGCGAGAGAGTGATAATCTCGCTCTTGCCGTTGTTGTCAAGGTTTCCGCAGTAAAACGACGAGTAATTTTGACCTGCCTGAATTGTGTCGGTCACGCCGTTTGAGTAGGTGTAGCACGCCAAAAAGTTGACGTTAGGAGTGTAGGTTGTGTAGCCTACGATAATTTCGAGCCCGTCGTTTTCGTCGATATCCGCGAAGTCAACGCAGTCGACGTCGGTGGTCTCGGTGACGTAATCGCCCGAGGTTTTCCACTCGCCGTCCTGATCGTACATCAAAAGCATATGAACCCCGGCGGTTTCGTCCTTGCCCTTGAAGAAGGCGATGGCCTCGTCAACGCCGTCGCCGTTTAGGTCGTTCATAATAATGGCGCTGCGGTAGGAGCCGCTTTTGGGATATTTAAGCGTGTAATTGCTGCCTGCCGTCTTGGAAATCAGCTTTTCAATTTCCGCCTCGTCGCCCATTGTTCTGGGCGGTCTGAGCGATTCCTCAAAGCTCAAATCCGCAATATTACAGCCGCACAAAAGCGCGGTTGACGCTGCCAAAATAACTGCGGCAAGGTTTTTAAGCTTCAAGTAATCACTTCCTTTTGTAATTTAGTCGGTTTTCTGCACTGCGACCAGATACTTAATTTTTTTGCCTTCCTCGGTGAACATCCGCTCGTGCTCGGTCACGATGTTGTCCTTAACATCGCTTGCGTGCAAGTCGCGTGTGATGAATTTAATCTCATATCCGCTCTGCTCAAAGTACTCCACGCTCTCCTCAAAAAGCTCGTCGTCATCGGTCTTAAAGCGGATTTCCGCGTCTTTTTTGAGGAAGGTCTTGTACATCTCGAGCTTCCTCGGGAAGGTCAGCCTGCGCTTTTTGTGCCTTGCGCGCGGCCACGGATTGCAGAAGTTTATGAACAGCCTTTCGATTTGGTCGTCGGCTGTAATAATCTTATCGAGCTGCTCGACATTGTAGTTGACGAGCAGAAGGTTCGTAATATCGTCCCGGGTTTTGCCGTTTTCCTCAAACAGCTTAACAATTGTGCGCCTGCCGACGCCGAGCATATCAATCTTGATGTCGACGGCGATTATGTTTTTATCGGGGTTATTAAGCGCGAGCTGTCCTGCAAAACCGCCCTTGCCGCAGCCGATTTCAAGGTACAGCGGCTGTTTTTTCGGGAAAGCCTCAGCCCATTTGCCTGCGTGCTCGTCTGGGTTTTTAACAAAAAAGTCGCAAACGCTCAGCTCGGGCTCAGCCCATTTCTTTTTTCTTATTCTCATATTGCCTCTTTTAAATAAGTAAATATCACTTTATTATACCAAATTGTAACCGATTATGCAATAAATTAGCGAGAAAAATCGTCATTTGATTAACAAAATTTAATATTATCGTCGTAATTTTTCGATTTTGTAAAAATAATATCACTAAAACGCTTGCCGAGCTTATTGACAAGCGGCATAATTACAACATTTTCACTTTTGAAGTGACCTGCGTCAATCACGGTAACGCCGAGGTCGTTGGCGGTGTTTATCTCGTGGTGCTTAATTTCGCCTGTCACAAGGGCGGCGCAGCCTTCCTCATAAGCGGCGAAAATCTCGCTTCCGCCCGAGCCCGAGCAAACCGCGACCTTTTTGATTCTGTTGTTTGCGGTGGTGTAGCGCAGCCCCTTGCAGTCGAGAGCGAACTTTACCTGCTCGGCAAGCTCGTCGGAGTTCATCTCCCTTTCAAGCTCGCCCACAAAAAGACACTCTCCCTTGTCAGACCTTTGCACGTTTTTAATTCCTACGGCTGAGGCAAGGCAGAGGTTCACGCCGAAGCTCTCGGACAAATCGAGGTTGGTGTGCATACATATCGCGGAAATTCCCTTCTTTGCCAAAAGGTAGGGGGCAGAGCCTGCTTCAAGCCTTTTCAGCGGCTGAAAAATAACAGGATGGTGGCTGATGATGAGCTCACATTCGAGCTTTTCCGCCTCGTAAACCACCTCCGGAGTGATGTCGAGAGATACAAGCGCCCGGCGGACAAACCGGTTTTTGTCTCCGACGAGCAGTCCCACGTTGTCAAATTCCATTGCGGTGCTTACGGGAGCGAACTCCTCAAAAAATTCAAGAATATCATTAACAGTCGCCATAAATACTCTCCTTTAATTTTTCCGCGAGCACAGCAAAGCCCGCGTCTCCGTTAGCCTTTTTTAAAAGCCTCTCAATGTGGGCTTTTATAAATCGAAGATGCGTTTCGTTTTCCTTCGGCTTAAGCTCGCAAATGTAGGGATATACCTCGCTGTAGGCGCGCTTTTCACCGCTGTATTGTACCAGCAGGACGGTGTAGCATTTGTTTGAAGCCACACAGCAGTCCTGACTTAAAATTTCAAAACCGTTTTGGCAGAGCCTTTCAATCAACAGCTCGCTTTTGGTCATCGGCTGCAAAATAAAGCGCTTGTCTTTATCGCGCGAATATTCGCATTCAAGTATGATTTTCGCGATGAGCTCGCCGCCCATACCCGCGATAACAATGTCGTCGGCTTCGTCCGCCGAAATGCTTTTAAGACCGTCGCTCAGTCTGGTTTTTACCTTATCCTCAAGCCCTGCCTGAGCAATAGTAAGCTGTCCGCGGCTGAGTGGCTCGGGGTTAATGTCGGCGGCTACGGCGCTTTTGCAGACGCCGTTTTGGCACAGCCACACAGGCAAATATGCGTGGTCTGTGCCTATGTCCGCAAGCTTGCTGTCCTGCCGCACAAATGACGCGCACAGGCTCAGCCGGCTGTCAAGGGTTATCATTTAACAGCCGCGTTAACTGCCTCAACAAGCGCGTCGGCGTCTGCGCCGTGAACCATGCAGGCTTCCTCAATTGTCTCGCCTCTTGAAGCGGGGCAGCCGAGGCAGTGCATACCGATGCTCAAAAAAATCTGAGCTGTCTCGGGGTGCTGATCAAGCACGTCACCGATGATAGAATTTTTTGTTATTTCCATAACAACACCTCCAAAAATAACCACATTTTGTGGTCTACCCAATATTATACCATTATATTTAGTATTTGTAAACCTTTATTTGAGTTGGATTATTCAGGGCAAAAAACAGCAGGGACAGCCCGTAATGAACCGTCCCTGTAATACTAATTTCCATTAAAACGCTTTAAAACAGATGTCAGCGGAAAATTTTGCAGAACAAGGCGGAGGACGCCGCAAGGCTGACGCCTTGCAAGGACGACAACGCAGTTATGCGGAATTTACCGCGATAGATGTTAAAGGGCTTTATTGGATATTAGTATAAAAGTTTTATTTCCAATATTTTTTATCCAAGCTTCTGTACTGAATCGCTTCCAGAACATGGCTTGAATTGATGATTTCCCCGCCGTCCAAATCCGCGATGGTACGCGCGACCTTCAGCACGCGGTTGTACGCTCTCGCGGTAAAGCCGAGGGTTTCAAACGCGGTTTTAAGCGTTTGCTCGGCTTCCTTGTCGATTACGCAGTACTTTTCAAACTGCTCCTCGGTGACCTTCGCGTTGCCGGGAGTATTCGTTCCGCTGTAACGCTTCCGCTGAATTTCCCTCGCCGCTTCAACACGCTTTTTAATATCCTCCGACATCTCGCAGTCGGCGTTGTCCCTGAGCTCCTTAAACTTCACTGCAGGAACCTCTATCTGGATGTCAAACCTGTCGAGCAGAGGGCCGGACACGCGGTTTAAGTAGCGCTTAATTTTATTTTCCGAGCAGGTGCAGCGGCTCGTGCCGTCGCCGTAATATCCGCACGGACACGGGTTCATCGCGGCGATAACCATAATCGAGCAGGGGAAGGACTTTGTCTGTCCCGAGCGCGAAATCGTGATTTTTCCGTCCTCAATCGGCTGTCTGAGCACCTCAAGCGCCTGTCTTGAAAATTCGGGAAGCTCGTCCAAAAACAGCACGCCGTGATGCGCGAGCGACACCTCGCCGGGCTTGATCGTGCCCGAACCGCCGCCGCCCAAGCCGACCGGAGTTACGCTGTGGTGAGGTGAAGAAAACGGTCTGGTTTTTACAAGTCCGTCGCTTTTCAGCCTGCCTGCAATCGAGTGCACCTTTGTCACCTCAATCATCTCGGCAAACGTCATATCCGGCAAAATCGACGGCATGCGCTTTGCAAGCATACTTTTGCCCGAGCCGGGAGGGCCGATAAGCAGAACGTTGTGACCGCCTGCCGCGGCAATTTCAAGCGCGCGCTTTGCTTCATACTGACCTTTTACCTGACAAAAATCAGGCATAAGCTCCTTTCCGTGCTCGGCTTTAACGCTGTTTGAAGTCTGCTTTTCGGCAACTTCGTCCTCGTTGAGAATATTCATAAGCTCAATCAGGTTCTTCGCGCAGTAAACGTCAATTCCGTCTACCACAGCCGCCTCGCCCGAATTTTCAACAGGCACAAAAATCTTTTTAACGCCGAGCTCGCGCGCCTTGATCACCATCGGCAAAACGCCGTTTACCCTGCGGATTTTTCCGCTTAGCGACAGCTCTCCGATGAATGCTTGCTCTGAAATATTCTTTTTGAGATTACCGCTTAACTGCATCAGCACAACCGCCAAGGGCAGGTCGTAATGCGAGCCTTCCTTCTTGATATCGGCAGGGGCGAGGTTTACGGTGATGTGGCTTGACGGCAGGGTAATTCCGCTGTTTTTCAGAGCGCTTCGAACTCTGTTCTTGCTCTCCTTAACCGCCGCGTCGGGAAGTCCGACAATGTCAATCTGCGGCAAACCCATCGTAGAAGAAGCCTCAACCTCAACCTTAAAACCGTCAATTCCGTCTATTCCGAAGCTTAAACATCTAAAGACCATACCGTCCTCCTTATGGGCATTTTTAACTATACACTTATAATAACACATAATGCAATATTTTACAATATAAAAATTACAAAAACTGCCAAAAACTATGTGTAATTTGCATAAATTTTTTGATTTTTATGTTGCACATATACAAAAATGTGAAATGCACATTGACACAGCTGATAAAATATTGTATTATATTGTTGTAGAGCATAAGTGTTATGAGGTGAAAAAGTGAACTTTGCAAAATACTCTTTCGGCACTTTTTCCGACGATGCTCTCGCAGTGCTGTCAAAAAACGGTGACGAAGCGGCGTTTAACGAGCTTGTTTTGCGGTATCTCGGCATAATAACCTCTATTGCGCGCAAGTATTCGGCACAAGGCTACGAGCAAAACGACTTTGTTCAGGAGGGGTTGATGGGCCTTCTGTACGCAGCAAAAACTTATAATCCCGACGGGGGTATGAGTTTTAAGAGCTACGTTTCGCTGGTGGCTGAGCGAAGGTTTATCTCCATTATACGCAGGCAAAACGCAAAAAAAAGCGTACCTCTGTCGGCAATAGTTGAGCTTGACACGCTTGACAGCGAAGTTGTTGATCTGTCCCGTTCGCCCGAGGAACAGATAATGCTCAAGGAGCAGATTAATCTTTTGATGCAAAAGCTTAGGGGGATTCTGAGCAATAAGGAGCTTGAGGTATTGATGCTCTATACCGATGGTCTGAGTTACAGCGCTATCGCCCAAAGGCTGGGAATTTCCGAAAAGTCAGTTGACAATTCCCTGCAAAGAGCGAGGAGAAAGATTCAAAAGCTGCGTTAGTTTTTGCTGAGCATTAAGCGGAGCGATCCGCAAACGGGCAAATTATAACCGAAAAGAGGTAATGCGCAATGTTTGAGGACAAGACATTAATTTGCAAAGAATGCGGAAACGAATTTGTTTTTACTGCCGGTGAGCAGGAGTTCTATGCCGAAAAGGGCTTTGAAAATGAGCCCCAGCGCTGCAAGGATTGCAGACAGGCACGCAAGAACGCCGCTAAAGCAGGACGCGAGTTTTTTGATACCACCTGTGCAGAGTGCGGTGGTCCTGCGAGAATTCCGTTTAAGCCGATGGAAGGCAAAAGCTATTACTGCAGCGAATGTTTTGCAAAAAGAAAGACAGATGCTGAGTAATTAATTTTATTTTTTATTAATTTTTTAATTAGCTACTGTAAGCGGCAGGCGAGAGCCTGCCGCTTTTCTTTGCGTAAAAACCAAGCAAAAAGTCAAATTTTTTCAAAGGTCAAAAAAAGTCAAAAAACTTTTAAAAATCAGTATTCGGGAGAATAAGCGAGGATTTGCGAGAATTCAAGAGATAATGCAGAAAAATCTGACTTTTTCTGACTTTGACTTTCTCTGACCTTGCCGCTATAATATAATCAAGCTCAAAGAAAAGAGGTTTTGGAAATGAGGATGAGCGACTTGGTAGCTCAGTACATTCTTGAAATGTTGGACGAGCAAAACGGAAGCGCAGAAATTAAGCGCAACGAGCTGGCAGGCGACTTGGGATGCGTTCCCAGCCAGATTAATTATGTTATTACGTCACGCTTCACACCGGAGCAGGGATATATTGTCGAGAGCCGCCGCGGAGGCGGAGGCTACATCAGAATAAGCCGCGTAAAAATGGACAGGGGCACTACGGTAATGCACATCGTCAACTCCGTAGGCAAAAGCCTTGACAAGGCGACGGCTGAGGCTATGCTCAATAATATGCTCTCGGCTCACGTGCTTGAGATGGATATCGCCAAGGTGATAGCCGCGGCGCTGTCAGACAGCTCATTGAGGTCTGTCGAGCAGGAAAACCGCGACATTCTAAGGGCTGATTTGTTCAAGAATATGCTGCTGGCGACGAATACGTAATCATTATGCTGTAGGGGCGAGCAGTGCTCGCCCGCGGGCGGTCAATGACCGCCCCTGCAAAATGAAATTTTGGTTTTAGGAGGAAGTTTTATGAAATGTCAAAAATGCGGCGCGGATAACGCCAACACACATGTAAAAACTATTGTAAACGGCGAGTTTAAGGAGTACGACCTTTGCTCGGACTGCGCTCAGAAGATGGGCTACACAAATGTATTTTCGGATTTTGAAAACGAGTTTTCGGGATTTTTAGGCAGCTTTTTCGGCAACGTCTTACCTGCGAGAACCCAGGCAACGCGCTGTGAGTTCTGCGGCAGCACCTACGCCGAAATCGCAAAATCAGGTCAGGTAGGCTGCGCAAAGTGCTACGAGCTTTTTGCCGACAGGCTCTACCCGTCAATCAGGAGAA
>ONPH01000120.1 GCA_900319655.1 uncultured Eubacteriales bacterium | reverse complement strand
GCTCCCGTTATCGGTATCAACGACTCTGGTGGTGCTCGTATCCAGGAAGGTATCAACGCTCTTGCAGGATATGCAGAGATTTTCGAGCGCAACATCCTTGCGAGCGGTGTCATTCCACAGATTTCTGTTATAATGGGGCCATGTGCTGGAGGCGCTTGTTATTCTCCAGCTATAACAGATTACATTTTTATGACAGTATTTATTAAGCTTATAATAAAATTTATTGCTTTTTTAGCCGATTTTGTTATAATTATACTGTTCATTTGTATGTTCAAATTTATAAAGGATGAACAATTATGAAACGAACAACAAAGCTGGTCAGCGTGTTGTTAGCGGTTCTTATCGCGTTATCGAGCTTCTCGATTTTACCGATTTCAGCATTTGACCATTCATCCAAGGCACCCGGTTCATCTTATGAGTTCGGTGATGTCAACCGCGACGGCGTTATCGATATCATTGACGCCACTTTAGTTCAGAAGTATTCGGTCGACAAAGCTACTCTTGACAATGAACAAAAGATTTTGGGTGACGTTAACGGCGACGGAGAAGTTGATATTCTCGACGCAACACTTGTTCAGAAGTTTGTTGTTGACAGAATCAGCAAATTCCCGGTTGAGGATAAGGTTCCTACCGAGCCGACAACGATCGAAGAGCCCACAGAAGCTCCCGAGGGCGATTATTACATCTTGGGAACAATGAACGGCTGGTCAGTAAGCGATGACTATAAGCTTACTGCTAACGAGGCAGCCGACGGCGAGTTTGTGTTCACAGGACTTAAACTCAAAACTACAGACAAATTCAAGGTTGCTTATTCCGTAGCAGGAGCAGAACCCAGAATGTGGTTCCCCAACGGATATAACGACAACTACGGTCAGCACGGCGAAATCACGGCAGACGGCACTTATGACCTTTACTTCCGTCCCGACGGACAGGGCGGCGAAGATTGGTTCAAGGGCGTAATCTATTTAGAGGCTAAGGAAGCTCCTACAGCCGAGCCTGATACAACAGTAGCTCCCGAGCCCACAGAGCCCGGCACAGCAGCACCTGCCGGAACAATCACAGTTAAGTTTACAGACGCACTCGGATGGGGCGACGTACACGTTTACTACTGGGATAACGGCGCAGAATGGCCCGGAACAGCTATGGAAAAAGCTGAGGTTAACGACTTCGGTCAGCAGGTATACATCGCAGAAATTCCCGCGGACGTAGAAGGAATCATCTTCAACGGCAACGGCAACCAGACTGTAGATATCAAGACAGATATCGCAGACGGTGCACAGTGGTACACGGTAGATGAAAAAGAAGGCAACAACTACCAGGTAACTCTCGTAGGCGAGGAAACTCAGCCCACTGAGGATCCTACTCCCGATCCCGAGCCGACAGGCACAACTGTAAAGCTCCAGCCTAATAATTGGGCAAACGACGGCGCACGTTTTGCTATCTATGTATTTAACGACAGCACCGGCACAAACGCTTGGGCTGATATGACAGCAGTTGGCGACGGCACTTATACAGTAACAATTCCCGAAGGCACATGGGATAAGGTTATCTTTGTCCGTATGAATCCTTCGGCAACAGCCAACAACTGGAACAACAAGTGGAACCAGTCGGCTAACCTTGATATTACCGACGGAAAGCTTTATACAGTTCCATCAAATTCGTGGGATTACTGGACAGCCTAACCGCTGACTTTTCAGACAAAACCGAATAAATAAAAACGGAGCGGAGCCGAAGGGCTCCGCTTTTGTTTGCAAAACTGAGTATTTTTCGTTGTGCACTTGCAATTTTTTATCATTTGTGATAAAGTGATATAAGGGCAAAACCCATACTATATTGGAGGTAATGAATTTTGAAGAAACCGAATAAGAGAGAAACCGTAAACCTGTTTTTCTCGGCATTTTTGATTTTGGCATTTATCGTATGCGCACAGTTCTTTTCGCAGTTCGCGGCTAACCTCACAGGCGCTGACGGAAAGCTCAGCGTTGCAGGACAGCTTGTAACCTCGCTTATCTACGTTGTATTCGGACTTTTGGTGTTCTACGCTACAAGAGTTGGTGACGGCAAGGCGGTTAAGCGTTTTTCGCCGCTTACACTCGTTATTCTTGTACTCCCCTCGCTGTACATCATCATCGCTTCAATGGCTAAGTTTATGCCGCTCAACAGCGTTTTTGCTTCAAACAACGGCACAGTAAGCGTTATCGTGGCTTTGGCAAGCGTTGCGCTCGGTTACGGAATCCCGTACACCTTCTTCAGCGGATTTGAGCTCAAGCCCGACGATGAGCCCGAGGCAGAGGAGACTACCGTTCTTGAGGGCGGAATTGAGGCTGACGTTATCGAAGCCGCTAAGGAAGAAACCGCTGAGACCGAAGAAGCAGTTCAGGAAGCTGCCGATGAAGTTCAGGAAGCAGCGGAAGCTCCTGCCGAGGACGTAAAAGCCGAGGATAAAACCGAGGATACAGCGGAATAATATTATTATTACCCTGAATAAAAAGTAGGGCAGCTCAGGCTGCCCTATTCTTTTGAGAAGAAAAATATTAAGGAAATTGGTGAAAATTATGGGATGTAATCACGATTGTTCAAGCTGCAGCAGCAACTGCGGCAGCAAGCAGGATTTGCACGAGGAGCTCAATCCGCACAGCAGCGTTAAGCACGTAACCGTATGGGCAAGAGCGTTGCAATTCTCGACGCCGATATCACGGGCCCGTCAATCCCCAAGGCGTTCGGAATTACCGAAAAGGCAATGGGCAGCGAGTTTGGAATTCTTCCGGCGGAGACCGAAACAGGCATTGAGATTATGTCAATCAATCTGCTCTTGAAGAACGACACCGACCCGGTTGTATGGCGCGCGCCGATGATTACCGGAACCGTTAAGCAGTTCTGGACGGACGTTGTTTGGAACGACGTTGACTATATGTTTGTCGATATGCCTCCCGGAACCGGCGACATTCCGCTCACGGTGTTCCAGAGCCTTCCGCTCGACGGCATTATCGTAGTTGCTTCTCCGCAGGAGCTTGTTTCGATGATTGTCGAAAAGGCGGTTAAAATGGCAGAGATGATGAACGTGCCGCTGCTCGGCTTGGTAGAGAATATGAGCTACTTTGTATGCCCCGACTGCGGCAAAAAGCATTCGGTGTTTGGTGACAGCCACATTGACGAGGTTGCCGAAAAGCACGGCACAACAGTGCTTGCAAAGCTTCCGATCGATCCCGAGCTTGCAAAGAAGGTAGACGAGGGCAAGGCGGAGATGTTCGAGGGCAACTACTTCGACGAAGCCGCCGCTCAGCTTGAGGAAATGCTAAATAAATAAGTATAAAAAACCAAAATCCCCGAAGGATGAAACCGTCCTTCGGGGATTAGTATTATGATTTTGCTTTGGCCGCCAGGCATACCCAGCCGCCGTCAAGGTGTTCTTCAATTATATCAAAATATTTGCCGACTTCCGCCTTTACCTCGTCCGCTCGGGTGTCGATAATTCCGCTCATAATGTAGACGGAGCCTTCCTTCATAAAGTCCTTAACGCCCTTTGAGAGGAAGATAATCGCGTCGGCTACGATGTTCGCGAGCACGATGTCAAACTTGCCCTCGACCTTGTCGGTAAAGCTGCCGTGAATTGCGGTAAACTTGTCCGCAACGCCGTTAAGCTCGGCATTTTCCTTTGCGGTTCTCACTGCAACCTCGTCGATGTCAACGCCGACAGCCCTTGAAGCGCCTGTCAGCAGAGCGGCAATTCCGAGAATTCCGCTGCCGCAGCCTACGTCGAGTACGGTGTCGCCGGATTTCATATACTTCTCGCACATTTCAAGGCAGAGGCGCGTGGTTTCGTGGCCGCCCGTGCCGAAAGCCAGTCCGGGGTCGATGTTCAGCGCGGTTCTGCCGCGGGTGTCGTAATTTTCGTACCAGCTCGGCACGATTGTCAGCTTTGTGCCGACGTCGAGCGGAGAAAAGTACTTTTTCCAGTTGTTGCGCCAATCCTCCTCGGCGCAGTTAAGCAGCTCGATGTTGTGGCGTATGCCTTCGCTGTCGTAGCGCTCGCTCAAAAACGCAACCGCCTCGGCAGGCGAAACGTCCGGCTCAAGGTAGATGTGAACATACGCCTTGTTCCTGTCCTTTTTGAGCAAGTCCTCGTCAATCAAATCAATGTGCGCGATGTCCTCAACGGTCTGCTCGAGGTTGGTGTAATCCTCTATGTAAATTCCGTAGGGCACTACGACGTTCGCGATATCTCCTGCCTTGTCGATGTCGGCGGAGTTTACTTCGATTTTTATTTCAGTCCAGTTATTCATAATTATTCGTTAAAAAAGTCTTTAAGCTTGTCAAAGAAGTTTTTGCGCTTTGCGTAGTTTTTCTCGGTAGTTGTCGATTCAAACTGGCGTATAAGCTCCTTCTGCTTGTTGTTGAGGTTCTTCGGTATTTCTACAACCACCCTGCAGTACTGGTCGCCCTTGCCGCGTCCGCCGAGGTGGGGAATTCCCCTGCCCTTCAGCCTGAACACATCGTTAGGCTGGGTTCCCTCGTGGATTGAGTAGTTAACCTTGCCGTCGAGCGTGGGCACTACAACCTCAGAGCCCAAAACCGCTTGGGTGAGAGTTATGGTCAAATCGCACCAGACGTCGTCGCCGCGGCGCTCGAAAAGATTGTGGTTCTTAACGTTGACGGTAACGTGCAGGTCACCCTTGGGGCCGCCATTGTAGCCGGCGTTGCCGTGACCGCTGACGTTGAGCATCATCTGGTCTTTAATACCTGCCGGGATTGAAACGTCAACCGTGTGGTTCTTTCTGTGTCTGCCGGAGCCGTTGCACTTGTGGCAGGGGTGCTCGATCACCTTGCCCGTGCCGTGACAGGCGTCGCAGGAGCGTTGAGTCTGCACCGTGCCGAACGGAGTGCGCTGATTTACGGTAACTCTGCCCGAGCCGCCGCACGCAGAACAGGTCTTTGCCTGAGTGCCGGGCTCTGCGCCTGTGCCGTGACAGGAGTCGCAGTTGTCTACGCTGTTGAAGTTTATTGTCTTTTTGCAGCCCTTTGCCGCTTCCTCAAATGTGATAGTCACAGCGGCGTTTACGTCGCTGCCGCGCTGAGGACGGTTAGCCGAACGTCCGCGGTTTCCGCCGAAGCCGCCGAAAAAGCTCGAGAAAATATCGTCGATATCAATTCCGCCGTTGAACGGATTGCCGCCGTAGCCGCCTGCGCCTGCTCCGTAGTTGGGATCAACTCCTGCGTGGCCGAACTGGTCGTAGCGCGCCTTTTTCTCCTTGTCGGACAGAACCTCGTACGCCTCGTTTACCTCTTTGAACTTTTCCTCGGCAGCCTTGTCGCCGGGGTGAAGGTCGGGGTGATATTTTTTGGCGTTCTGTCTGTACGCCTTTTTTATTTCATCGTCGCTCGCGCCCTTGTTAAGGCCGAGCACCTCGTAATAATCTCTTTTATCTGCCATTGGATTAACACCTTTCAGCTGGATTGCGCCCGTGGCGCAGCTAAATTGCCGCGTTGCGGCAGCTAAATTTGCCTTCGGCAAGCTAAATTGCGCCGGTGGCGCAGCTAAATTGTTTCCTTCGGAAACAGCTAAATTATTTCGCTTCGCTCAATAGCTAAATTGTTCCCGTTGGGAACAGCTAAATTTTTCGGTGAACCGAAAAGCTAAAGTTGCAAACAGCTTGGCAAAGCCAAATTTAGCTCGCGTAAGCGAATTTAGCTACAGCGTTAGCTGTAATTTAGCTTGCCGAAGGCAAATATAGCTGCGGCGCAAGCCGCAATTTAGCTCAAAGTACAGCTTTTGGGCGCACGGAAAATGTGCGCCCTTTGCTGTGCTTGATTACTTTTATACTGATAAATTATTCGTTAACGTCTGTGAAGTCAGCGTCGTAAACGTTCGGGTCTCCGCCGTTGTTGCCGCCGTTGCCGTTGTCAGCGCCGGGCTGTGCACCGCCCATATCAGGGCCTGCCTGACCGGGGTTGCCCTGGGGAGCAGCCTGCTGATAGAGCTTTGAAGAAACCTCATAAAGAGCCTTCTGCAAGTCGTCCTTAGCTGTGTTGATAAGAGCTGCGTCGTTCTTTGAGATTGCTTCTCTTACAGCCGAAACCTTGGTGTTGATTGTTGTCTTGTCAGCGTCAGCGAGCTTGTCGCCGTTCTCGTTTACGAGCTTTTCTGCCTGATAAGCGAGGTTCTCAGCCTCATTCTTGGCGTCAACCTCCTCGCGGCGCTTTTTATCCTCAGCCGCATACTGCTCGGCTTCCTTAACAGCCTTGTCGATGTCGTCCTTGCTCATATTGCCCGAAGCAGTGATTGTGATCTTCTGCTCCTTGCCTGTGCCGAGGTCCTTAGCCGATACGTTAACAATACCGTTTGCGTCAATGTCGAAGGTTACTTCAATCTGCGGAATACCTCTCATTGCAGGAGCAATACCTGTGAGAGCGAACAGACCGAGCGACTTGTTGTCGCGGGCGAACTCACGTTCACCCTGGAGAACGTTGATTTCTACCTGAGTTTGGTTGTCGGCAGCGGTAGAGAAAATCTGGCTCTTTTTGGTCGGGATGGTTGTGTTTCTGTCGATAATCTTTGTCATAACGCCGCCCATTGTCTCAACGCCGAGAGAAAGGGGAGTTACGTCGAGAAGCAGAAGTCCGTCAACCTCGCCGCCGAGAACGCCTGCCTGGATTGAAGCGCCGATTGCAACGCACTCGTCGGGGTTAATGCCCTTGAACGGCTCCTTGCCGATAAGCTTCTGAACAGCTTCCTGAACAGCGGGAATTCTTGAAGAACCGCCTACCATGAGAACCTTGTCA
>ONPH01000069.1 GCA_900319655.1 uncultured Eubacteriales bacterium | reverse complement strand
CGACTACAACCGGCGCTCTGCCAACGAGATTAGCCTCGTCGTCCTCGCTGTCGTCGATAATCTGCTCCTCGATGGTAACGACTACCTCTTTTTCAACCTTCGCGTGGAACTCCATAGCGATAAGCGACGCGGTGTCAAAGTCGATGGTATCGGTCGCTGTAACCATTGTGCCCATCATAAACGCTTTCTTTACAACCTCGGCAACCGTCGCCTTAAGGCGCAGTGCAAGCTCCTGAACCGTGATTTCGTCGGGAATTTCAATAGTAATGGGCTTTTGCTTGCGCTCGAGGGCAATTCTCTTAAGTCTTTCAGCCTCGGTCTCGCGCTTGCCGTGACGTCTGTTCTTCTGCTTCTGCACACGGTTTGAGAACTTCTGCTTTTTAGTGGTGTGGTCTCTGTCGGTGCTGCGCGACTTTGATGTGCCCGAAGCGAGGTCGTCATACTTTGAGTTATAGCGCTCAACGTCAACGTTTGTAGCGCGTGTGTCGATTACCCTGCGCTGACGCTTCTTTGTCTGCGGAGCAGGCTTATCCTCTTTATTCTCAGGCTTGTTATCCTCAGCCTTCGCGGGCTTGCCGTCCTGCTTTTTATCGTCGGTTTTCTCAGCCTTATCCTGCTTTTTCTCGGGCTCGGGTGCAGGGCCGTTCTCAATCTTCTCATTGCGCGAGGCAAAGTAAGCGTCAAGGCTCTCGACCTTGTTCTCCTGAGTGATGACGTCAAAAATTACGTCGAGCTCGCTGTCCTCAAGCGAGGTACCCGCCTTTTTATTTACGTTGCAGTACTTATCCAAAATTTCGGTAATCTTTTTATTTGCCACTCCCAAATCGGCGGCAACATCCTTAACCTTGTATTTTATCATATTATTCTCCTCCCTGTTCGTCTTTGATCATCTGCGAGAGCTTGCCGGCAAAGCCGCTGTCCTCAACCGAGATCACTCCGCACAGCCTGCCGAGCGATACGCTGAGCTCATCCTTGGAGCGGTTTATCATAAGCGCCTCAACGCCGTTTTTCTCCGCCGTTTCAAGCACCGGCTTTAGGCTGTTTGACGAAAAATCAAGCGCGTAGATAATCAGCTTTGATTTTTTGCTCTCTATCGACTCCGCCGCGGTCTGAGCGCCGATTTTCATTTTTCCGGCGCGGCGGCAAAGTCCCAAAAAAGACAGAAGTCTGTCGCTCATAAATTAAATATCCTTTACTCCATAGTCAGGCTGTCGAGCTCCTCTTTGAGCTGTTCAAAAACCCCGTCGGGGATTTTGCAGCTAAGCGAGCGTTCAAAGCGCCTTGCCTTTCTCGCGAGCTCAAAGCACTCGGGATTTTTGCAGACATACGCTCCGCGGCCGGGCTTTTTTCCGGTTAAGTCGAGCGAGATTTCTCCCGGAACGGTAATGCTTCCTCCGTCGTCCGAAACGTCCTTCGACTTTACAACCCTGATAAGCTCGCGCTTCGGCTTCATCTCGCCGCAGCCTGTGCACTTTCTTAACGGTATCTTTTTCTGCTGTTTCATACGATACCTGCCTTTTTATTATTCAGCCGCTTCTTCGGTAACTTCCTCGGCGGTTTCCGGCTCTGTATTCTCGGTTACTGTTTCCTCTGCCTTGTCCTCGTCGTCCTCGTCCTCGCCGTAGAAGCCGCTCTCGGGACGAATGTCGATCTTCCAGCCTGTGAGCCTTGCGGCAAGGCGGGCGTTCTGTCCCTTGTTGCCGATCGCAAGCGAGAGCTGACCGTCGGGAACGGTAGCCTTGCAGCTCTTTTTGTCAGCGTCAACGATCTCTACCTTAACAACATCCGCCGGCGACAGCGCGGAGGAGATGTACTTCTCGGGTTCTTCGCTGTACTCGATGATGTCGATTTTCTCGCCGCCGAGCTCGTTTACAATGCTGTTGACCCTTGCGCCCTTGGGACCGATACATGCGCCGATTGCGTCAACGTCGGGATTTGAGCTTACAACAGCCATCTTGGTACGTGAGCCTGCCTCGCGAGCTACGGACTTGATCTCAACAATTCCGTCGTAAATCTCGGGAACCTCCTGCTCAAACATACGCTTTACAAGTCCGGGGTGAGTTCTCGAAATAAATGCGTGAGGGCCTTTCTCGTTGTCCTTTACGTCAGAGATAAACACCTTAACGCGGTCGCCCTCGCGGAGATTTTCAAGACCGATTTGCTCGTTCTTGGGGAGCATAGCCTCGCTCTTGCCGATTTTGATTGTCGCGATACCGCTCTTGGGATCAATTCTCTCAACCGTGGCGGTTACGATCTCACCGAGCTTGCTCTGGAACTCGAGCAGCGCTCTGCCCTTTTCTCCTGTGGTAATGCCCTGACGGATCACGTTGCGCGCGGAGGATACCGCAATTCTGCCGAGCTTTTTGGGATCGAGCGGAACCTCAACCTCGTCACCGACAGCGAATTTCTTTCTCTTGTTAATCTGCTGAGCCTGTTCAAGAGTTACCTCGTAGTTGGGGTTTTCAACCTCGTCAACGATAGTCTTTACAAGCTTTACGTCAAAGGTGTTTTTCTCGGGATCAACCTTGAAAACAACGTTCTCGTTGCCCTCATAGTAGTTCTTGCAAGCGATTACAATCGCCTTTTCAATCTGCTGAAGCATATAGTCCATCGGAATGTCTTTTTCTTTTTCAAACATTCTCAGCGCTTCAAATAATTCCTTGTTAGTCATTTTCCTATCATCCTTTTCATTTTTAATAAGATTTAGGCGTTCTGCCTTTC
This sequence comes from uncultured Eubacteriales bacterium, assembly GCA_900319655.1. Taxonomy (GTDB): domain Bacteria; phylum Bacillota; class Clostridia; order Oscillospirales; family Acutalibacteraceae; genus Ruminococcoides. The sequence goes on along the minus strand of ONPH01000069.1, from coordinate 3,795 downwards.
TATACATTAAAATCGTCCAGCTTCACCCAGACCATATCCTTCTTGGTAAAGCTCAGCTCATTTTCTCCCTCGTGATCCTCAACGGTAATCTCGCCGTCTGAGTACGATTTCAGCCTGCCGTCGAACTCCTTGCCAACGCCCTCGACCGGACGGCGCAGCTTTACGAGAACATCCGCTCCGATATACTGCTCAAAGTGCTCATCCCTGACAAGCTCGCGCTCAAGCCCCGGTGAACAAACCTCCAGGCAGTACGAACCGTCAATCGGGTCGAGCTCGTCGAGCGGCTCGTTGATCGCGCGCGACACCGCCTCGCAGTCGTTGATGTCAACGCCGCCGGGCTTGTCGATGTAAACTCTGAGGTACCACTCGGCACCCTCCTTGACGTAGCGCACATCCCAAAGTGACAGCCCGAGCTCGCCAACAATCGGCTCGCAAAGCTGCCAGACCTTAGAAACGGTAACTCCGCCTTTGCTCTTTGCCATATATCTCCCTCCGAATTCTGTTTTACCATAAAGTAAGGAGCGGGCCGTTTGCCCACTCCTTAGTTTCAGCATATTCAACATTATGAATTATAGCACTCTGATTTGTAAAATGCAAGTATTTTTCCTGAATTTAAGCCATTTTTTCGAAAATTTGTAAGATAAATCAAATATTTTTAAAAAACTTTTAAAAAACATTTGAAATTACCGCACAGTTGTGTTATAATAACGCTGTTGTCTAAAAGATAACACACGCTGATATAGCTCAGTAGGTAGAGTGCATCCTTGGTAAGGATGAGGTCACCGGTTCAAATCCGGTTATCAGCTCCAAGGAAAGAAGAGTAGTCACCGGACTGCTCTTCTTTCTTTTTACCGTAGCACAAGAGCTGATAACCGGATTTGAAGACGAGCGTGCCAAGGCGCAGGCGAAACGCCGAGCCGCAGGCAAAAACAGTCCTGAGGACTGTTTTTAGCGAGAGAGCTACGCAAACCTTTCCCATTCATCACGCCGCATAAAACGAGCTGAAACGCTTAGAGACAACAACCGCCGGTTATCAGCTCCAAGAACAATCGCTTAGGCAAGCCATTATCCGGCTGCCTAAGCGATTTTCTTTTTGTGTTGTTTTTTGGAAAAATGCAGTTTGGCGTTTGTTTGACGCTTACAACTCATATAATCCTTGAAAAATTCCGATCATTTGTTAAGGATTATCATAAACATCTTGCATTATAGTAGCTTCAGATGTTTCTTCTTGACTTAATTCCGTTCCCTTGTTAAGAATATTGATATATTCGGAAAAAGCATAGAGCTTATTTCTGCTTCTTTGGGGAGTGAGATCATAGAGGATTTTTGAATCACAAAAAACATCAATAATCGCACCTGCTGTCGGATTTGAAACATCTAAGGCACTCATTACATCATTTCTTTGAATATACGGTTTCTCAAATAAATAACTCAACAGTATTTGATAATGACTATTATTTCCATCTTGACCCAGCAAGATATCCGAACACCGTTTCTGCAACTCAAGAATATCTTTCGCGGATTTTGTTGACTCATCTGATGTTTCCGCTACACCTCTCAAAAAGAATTTGATCCACTCTTCCCATTTACCCTTTTTCCTGACATCCATTAAGCGGTCATAATACTCTGCGCGATTCTGTTTAAAGAAATAACTCAAATACAACAGCGGCTTTGTCAATATCTCTTGCTGACAAAGCCAAAAAGTAATCAGCAAACGTCCCATTCGTCCATTTCCGTCAAGAAACGGATGTATCGTTTCAAACTGAGCATGGATGAGCGCAATCTTTACTAACGCGGGCATTTGATCATCTTCATAGATGTAGTTTTCCAATTCGCCCAGCGCTTTTTCCATATCAGGGACAGAAGGTGGAACAAAGGTTGCATTTTTGAGGGTGCATCCGGCGGGTCCTATCCAGTTCTGAGAGGTTCTGAACTCTCCGGGATTACGATGTGAACCGCGTGTGTTCTGTAACAGTTTTTGATGAATCTCCCTTATCAGCCTTAAACTCAGCGGAAAATCAGCTAATCTTTCCAGTCCCCAGTTCATTGCCGATACATAGTTTGATATTTCGCCGATATCATCTCTCCGCTGGTCTTCAACCTGATTATATTCGGCGCTCAGAACATCGGCAAACGAAGCCTGTGTGCCTTCGATCTGAGAACTAAGCACGGCTTCTTTCCTGACATACATCGCAACGAACAAATCAGGGTTCGGTAATATTTGCGTGATGCCGTCCAGTCTGCCCAGCTTTCTGTCAGCTAAAGACAAAAGATTTTGCATTTCTGCATCAAACTGAATGGGAGGATTTGGCGGAAGTTTATTTGGAACGAACGTACTAAAACCGTTTCCTTTCATAAAACAACCTGCTCTTTGGCGATAATTCATATTGCTACCCCTTTATCATATGCGGAATTAAAATAATTAATCAAATTTTTTAATAGAAAAAGAATTCAAAAAAACAATTAAACTATTCTTTAATTACACGAGAAAAAACACATCTAATTAAAATAATTATACTATTATTTTAATTAATGTCAATCCTCAAAATAAGCGTCTAGCTTATATCAAATCCGCATTAATTACAACAGACTGTAATTGAACATAAGAAAAATCCCCCAACTAATATATGTCGAGGGAGTAATGTAAAGTTCAATTTCATTTCTTGTAAAAAATAATTATGCCCTTGATAGCATAAAGCAATCTACGGCAAAATAGTGGTTATTATCTTTTTGTTAAATCCTTTCCGGTATTACCGGGTCTGTTCAATGTGAACCAGACTTTCTTTTATCTACCGTAGATTATTCTTCATTATTGTTTTGTTCAAACAACGCACCAATATTCATAACAGGAAGGGTATAGGGAGGGATATTCGCGTTTGCCGTTACCATTGTTATGATCGACCGTAAATACGGAAAAAGAATCGCTACGGCGTTGGAATTAATCAACGGAAACAAATCGGGTTGTTCCCAATTCTCCATTTCAAACCATCCCTTAATGTCAACAAATATGGAAAAGGGTATATCTCCTTTCTCGTTATTAATTGAAAATTTTAAACTGACACAAACGTTGTCATTATCAATCTTTGTGATTTCCCTTTGAAACTCAGGGGTTAAATTAATTTGTTCGTTTTCCGGGAAGCAAAAATCTTCATTTACAGAAAATTTGATTGTTTTTACAAGGTATTGTTTCAATGTTAAACAGCTTTTAGCCTGCATTATCAAATACTCCTTCAGTTGAATAATTATTATTTGATACCGAGCGGTAAGTACATAAATTAATATATTCTGAAGATACTTTGACTCGGTTATACGTTTTCATGATTTCTCTAATCTTCTGCTGCTCTTTTGCAGAAAGACAATCCTTACGCACTTTCCAGAGAATAGAAAAGGATTCCATGGAATCCATCAATCTGATTGCGTTATCATGACAAGCGTCTTGTAATGCGCCGTTTTCATATCTGGTTATTGTCTTTTCTCCAAAACCTAAGAACTTAGAAAATGAAGCTTGAGATAATTTATACTTATTTCGAATTCTTCTAATTTCTTCAGGCTGAAGCAAATTCTCCTTTCTGCGGTACTCTTTGTAAAAAAGCTTAAGTGTTTCATTGTCTAATTCTGTGTCCAGAATTTCTTCACCACAATCGCAGCACACTCTTACAGGTGCCGTTAGTGTGATATTCCTGCCTTTCACACGGAAAGTCTGTTCCTTTTCGATCAGCTTTGTTTCCTGAAATGTTTCGCAATTAGTGCAATAAAATAAACCTTTCATTAGATATCCTCCTTTTGGGTAGCTAT
>ONPH01000026.1 GCA_900319655.1 uncultured Eubacteriales bacterium | reverse complement strand
CTCGTAAATTACCTTACATCCACGCTTTAAGAGCTCATCTACTACGTTGCCGACGGTCTTTTCGTTGCCGGGAATCGGATTTGCCGAGATGATGATGAAGTCGCCCTCGCCCACCATTACCTTGCGGTGGTCGGAGTACGCCATACGCGACAGCGCGCTCATCGGTTCGCCCTGACTGCCGGTTGTAACGAGCACAATCTGATTAGCCGGGTATTTGTCGAGCATATCAATGTCAATGAGGATATTCTTGGGTACGGTCAGATAGCCGAGCTTTTGCGCAACGTCCATATAGTTGACCATACTTCTGCCCGAGAACGCGACTTTTCTGCCGTATTTGTCGGCGCAGTTGATAATCTGCTGAACCCTGTTGACGTTTGAAGCGAAGGTCGCAATGATTATTCTGTAGTTTTCAGCCTTTTTGAAAAGGTTGTCAAGGCTTTCGGAAACGAGCATTTCGGTCGGCGTATAGCCGGGGCGTTCGGCGTTTGTACTCTCTGCAAGGAGCGCCAAAACTCCGTCGTCGCCAACGCGCGCGAAGCTTGAAAGGTCAATCATATCGCCTGAAATCGGCGTACAGTCGATTTTGAAGTCGCCTGTGTGGACGATGGTTCCGCCCGGGGTTTCGATTGCAAACGCAACCGAGTCGGGAATTGAGTGATTGACGTGGATAAATTTAATTTTCATACAACCGAGCCTGATTGTCTCGCCTGCGTTAACCTCGTTGAGCCTTGTTTTGTTAAAGAGGCTGTGCTCTCTGAGCTTATTGCCGAGAAGTCCGAGGGTTAAGGGTGTGCCGTAAATGGGAACGTCTACCCTTGAGAGAAGGAACGGCAGTCCGCCGATGTGGTCCTCGTGTCCGTGGGTGAGGACTATTCCCTTTACCTTGTCTACGTTTTGCTCAATATAGGTAAAATCAGGGATTACAAGGTCTACGCCGAGCATATCGCCGTCGGGAAACGCCATTCCGCAGTCGACGATGATGATGTCGTTTTCGCACTCGATTAGGGTGATGTTCTTTCCAATCTCATTAAGTCCGCCCAAAAACGAGATTTTTACCGAGGGTTTATTGACCTGCTTAGGCTGGCTCGGTTTGCCCTTTTTACGGGTGATTTTATTATAACTCTGCCTTGTGTTGTCCGATCTTGATTTTACGTTTTTTGAGTTCCGATTTTGCTTTAGCTTAAAATTCTTGTTTTTTCCGGTTGAACTCACAAAATTACCTCCGTATTTCTATATATTTTCCGTTCATTTATTTTAATCCCAAGACGAGGGATTTATATATAATTTTAATAAATGGGTAGAATACCCCAAGCATACATATTCATTTTATTTTAACTTAAAACAAGCCTCAATGTCAATATGATAAAAGAATTATAAATGTCTATCTTAAAAAATTTTTGGGAAATTCAGGAAATACTATTGTTATTATCCCCCATTTGTGGCAAAATATAGGTTAGACAATGAGAAAAAGGAGTTTCGGTTTTGAAAAGAGTACAAATATTTACCGACGGCGCTTGCAGCGGAAATCCCGGTCCGGGTGGCTGGGGCACGATTTTGAGATATAACGGAGTTGAAAAGGAGCTTTCGGGCGGAGAAAAAGTTACGACCAACAACCGTATGGAGCTTACCGCGGTTATCAAAGGTCTTGAGGCGCTTAAAGAGCCGTGCGAGGTTGAGCTTTACAGCGATTCGCAGTATGTTTGCAACGCGCTTAAGCTGGGCTGGGCTAAAAAATGGCAGGCTAACGGCTGGATGCGCAATAAAAAAGAGCCTGCGCTTAACCCTGAATTATGGGAAAAGCTGCTAAAGCTGTGCGAGGTTCACACGCTCGAAATTAACTGGGTTAAAGGTCACGCCGGACATTCCGAAAACGAAAGATGCGACAGACTGGCTGTTGCCGAGGCAAAGAAAAACTGCCGTTTGCGAGGTGCAGACGGCAGTTTTGTTTTAAAAGCGTAAACGCCGCAGAAAACTGCGGCGCTTTGTATAGGATGACTGTTTAATAAAAATGTTATTTTTTCTCTGTAAGGAGCTTGTTGAGCTCTTCCATAAAGGTGTTAATGTCCTTGAACTGGCGGTATACCGAGGCAAAACGGACGTAAGAAACCTCGTCTACCTTTTTTATTTCCTCCATAGCCAGCTCGCCGATTTGCATTGTGGTAATCTCACGGTCAAGGCTGCTTTGAATTTTGGCCTCGATATTATCTACCATTTCCTCAATCTGAGTTAGAGAAACAGGGCGTTTTTCGCAGGCTCTGAGAATACCTGCGGTCAGCTTGTTGCGGTCGAAAACCTCGCGCGATTTGTCGCGCTTAACAACAATGATGGGCACGGTTTCGATAACCTCGTGAGTTGTAAAACGCTTGCCGCAGTTAAGACATTCTCTGCGGCGGCGGATTCTCTCTCCGTCGTCTGCGGAGCGTGAATCTATAACCTTGCTTTCCTCATAGCTGCAATACGGACACTTCATAAACAACACCTCTATTTTTCCTTAAAACAATTATAACACATATATAAAGAAAAATACAACAACATTTTATTTACAATATGGTTACAATATATGCGCGGTTTTGCGCAAAAACAAAGGGAATCAGAGATTGCGGTAGCGCTTAACCCTGCGGTTTTTCTTTTTGCGGGCGCGGTGTACCCTTGACGAGATGAAGTAAATAATCAGAAGGATGACGATAATTCCGATGATAACGAGAAACCAATAGGATTTGAATATCGTACCTGCGACATCGAGCACCTCCAGAATCCCACTCTTATCAATTTGTTCAATCGGAACAAGGTTTACCGTTGCGATGAGCTGTTTTTCCTTGCCCTCCTCAACGTAATATACGGACGCAGTACCGACGGGCTTGTCGGTGTAGAGAGGAGCCCTTGCTTCCTCGGGTGTGTCGGTTTCGACAACAATATTGCTCGGCTTATAGCCCTTGGGAACGATAGCGTTTAGGTTCTTTTCGGGAACGAGCGATACCGAGTCTCTTCCCCACGCAAGCTTTACCTTTTGCTCGCATACAGGGGTTTGAGCGCTTTTAATCGTCTGCATTTCGAGGTCTACAAGCGCCCAGCGGAACAAATCGGCGGCGTCGGTGAAGGTGTAATACTCCTCCATCTCGCCCTCCTTATACGGAGCACCAAGAAGAACCGCAATATATGAATGGCCGTCGGCTGACGCGGTTGTTACAAGGCATCTGCCGGCTTCGTCGGTTGTACCTGTCTTGATACCTTTGGCGTAGGTGTAGTAATACTCTCCGCCGCGAGCCTCGTCAATGAGGTAGTTTGTGGTTACAAGCGGAGAATCATCGCCCTCGCAGGTGTACTCGGTGGCGTTTGAAATCTGCTCAAAATAAGGCAGTGTGAGCGCGTATTTTGAAATTTTGTACAAATCGCGCGCGGTGGTGTAGTGGTCGGGATCGTGCAGACCGTCGGGGTTCTTAAAGTGAGTATTCTCGCAGCCGAGCTCCGCCGCCTTGTCGTTCATCATCTGAACGAATTTATCAACGTCGCCTCCGCCGACATAATCGGCAAGGGTTAGCGCGGCGTCGTTACCCGAGGGTACCATCATACTGTAGAGCAGGTCGATTACCTTAACCTTATCGCCAACGTGCTCACCGAGGTTTGCCATTGAGCTGCCGGTGTTGCGGAGCTGGTCGATAATGCTCTTTTTAATCTCTACCCTTGTGTTTTCAAAGTCGGGGATATTCTCTACCGCGACAATATAGGTCATAATCTTTGTGGTGGACGCAGGATAGCGCTTGGAATCGGGATCTTTTTCAAAAACTGTCTGACCTGAATCCATACTTACAATCAGGACTGACTTGGATTTTACATCGACGTTGTTTGAAAAAGAAATCGCGCCTGCTCCGAGGGTTGACGACAGCAGGATTACGCACAGCGCCATCATGGCTGAAATCAGCTTTACAACTGTTCTTTTCATACTTTTTCTCCCTTCTAATTCAGCGTGTTTTTTCCGCCGCGGTCAAACAGGCGGTTAATCTCCGCATTGAGCAGCTTGAGCTCGTCACAGCGGAGGTCTTTGTATGTAAACAAAATATAATCGACAATTTTTTGAGAGAGCTCAAGGCTCTTTGTATCGGCAAAATCGGCAATTGCGAGCTGCGGAAGTCCGTGCTGTCTGCTGCCGAAAAAGTCGCCCGGACCGCGCATACGCAAGTCCTCGTCGGCAATTTTGAAGCCGTCGTTGGTCGAGCACATAACCTCAAGCCTTTGCTTTGTCTGCTCGTTATGGTGGTCGCTTATCAGCACACAATAGGACTGTGTGCTTCCCCTTCCGACACGTCCCCTGAGCTGGTGAAGCTGGGAAAGTCCGAAGCGCTCGGCGTTTTCTATAACCATAACCGAGGCGTTGGGCACGTCTACGCCGACTTCGATTACCGTTGTGGCAACGAGGAGCTTTAGCTCTCCCGAGGCAAATTTGCTCATTACTGCCTCTTTTTCGTCGGACTTCATCTGTCCGTGGACTACGCCCACGGGAATATCGGAAAACTGCTTAAGCATAAGCTCAGCCGCGTATTCCTCAGCTGAAACGACGTCGTCAAGCTCGCCTTCCTCTACCAGAGGACAGACGATGTACGCCTGTCTGCCTGCGGCAATTTCCTTTTTTATAAAGCCGAAAACGCGCTGTCTTTGACTTGTGTTAAAGAGTACGGTTTTGACGGGCTTACGCGACGGCGGCAGCTCGTCGATAATAGAAATATCGAGGTCGCCGAAGATAATTAGCCCCAGTGTTCGCGGGATCGGCGTTGCGCTCATTACGAGCAGGTGGGGATTTTTGCCCTTAGACAGCAGCTTTGCGCGCTGTGCTACGCCGAAACGGTGCTGTTCGTCGGTCACGGCTACGCCGAGGTTGTTAAACTCGGTTTTGTCGGTGATCAGCGCGTGAGTGCCGATTATCAGGTCGATTTCTCCGCTTTGAAGCTCTGCCCTGACGCGCTTTTTTTCGCTTTCCTTAAGCGCGCCTGTCAAAAGCTCGACCTTGATGCCTGTATCCTGCAAGAGCTTTTTAAAGGTTTCAAAATGCTGTCTTGCCAAAATTTCGGTAGGCGCCATAAACGCCGCCTGAAAGCCGTTTTTGATGACGGTATAGCAGACCGAGGCAGCTACGGCGGTTTTACCGGAGCCTACGTCGCCCTGAACAAGGCGGTTCATCGGCGCGGATTTTTCCTTAATATCATCAACGCAGTCGGCTATCGCTCGTTTTTGCGCGTTTGTGAGTGTAAACGGCAGGTGATCTTCGAATTCTTCCGAATAGTCGTTCTCGATTTTTACTGAGCTTACTCCCCTGCTGTGGTTTCGCAGGTTTTTCATTCCGAGGTTTAGAACCACAAGCTCCTCGGTGACAAGGCGCTTTCGAGAGTTTTCGAGCTCCTCAGAATTTTTCGGAAAGTGAATTCCGTTTAGCGCTTCTCTTAGTCCCCAGAGATTAAACGCCTTGCGCACCTGTTCAGGAATTGGATCGTTCACAACGGGCGGCAACAGCTTTAACGACTGTCTGACCGCATTTGCGATTGTTTTGCCGTTGAGCCCTGCGGTTTGGCGGTAAATCGGGTGAATTCCTGCCTCGCCTATCTGTGAAAAGGTCGGTGAAGTCATCTGTACGCCGTAATCGTTGAACTCTATTTTTCCGTAAAAGAAATATTCTATTCCGTAGGTCAGCATTGAGCTGATGTATCTGTTATTGAAAAAGATTAATTGCAGAGAGCCCGTGTCGTCGTAAACCGCGCCCTTGGAGATTATCATTCCGCCTGAGACACGGCGGTCGGATATGGGCGCGGCGAGGATTGCCTTTACACAGTAAACGCCGCTTTGGGTGATATCCGCAATTTTTGTAACGTTGCTCCAGTCCTCATAGGCTCGCGGATAAAAGGTGATTAGCTCGCCTACCGAGTTTACGCCGAGCTTGTTAAACTGCTCAACGCGCTTCGGCCCGATGCCTGACAATGAGGATAGGGGCATTTTATATAGTGAAGCCATATTATCAATAATTATCAATTAAAAAAACAGCGGTCAGCGTAGGTTGCTAACCGCTGATTATTATTTATTTATTCTACGCTGAGAATGAAGTAGTAAACAGGCTGGTCGCCCTTTACGAGCGAGATGTCGGTGCGTGTGCCGAACCTGTCCTGAAGCTCCTCGTAAGCCTTCTGTGCATCTTCCTCGGTTGTGTCCTCACCGTAAATCAGAGTAATAAACGAGGTGTCGCGTGTTACCATGCTCTTTGCAAGCTTAACAACAGCCTTGACAGCGCTCTTTTCTGTAATGGTGAGCTTGCCGTTTTTGAGCGCGATGATGTCGCCCTCTTTAATCTTTTTACCGTCGAACTCGCTGTTGCGTGCCGCGAAGGTTACAAGACCTGTGCCCACGCCGTGAGCCGCGTCCATCATAAGCTGCGCGTTGCTCTCGGGCGAGATTTCGGGATCAAAGTTGAGCATTGCAGTCATACCCTGCGGAAGCGTCCTTGTGGGAACGATAACAACGGTTCTGTCGGTAACGAGCGGAACGGTCTGCTCAGCCGCGAGGATAATATTTTTGTTATTGGGAAGCACAAATACGGTCTTTGCCGGAGTTGCGTTAACAGCCGCCAAGATATCGTCTGTGCTGGGGTTCATACTCTGACCGCCGGAAACTACGTTTGTACAACCGAGCTCTGTAAAGAGGTCCTTCATACCGTCGCCTGCGGCAACTGCCACAAATCCGAATTCCTCAGTGGGCTCTGCGAATACGAACTCCTCCTTGGGAGCGTCCTTCTTTGACTTTTTCTTGGTGGTCTTTTTGGAGTTTTTCTTTGCGTTCTTGTGCTGCTCCTTCATATTCTCTACCTTTACGGTGAGAAGCTGACCGAACTCAAGTCCCTTTGTAAGCGCGTTGCCCGGGGTTTCGGTGTGCACGTGAACCTTGATGATTTCCTCATCGTTTACAACAACTACGCAGTCACCGATTTCCTTTAAGAAGTCGCGGAGCTCCTCGGGATCGGTTTCAATCTCGGGATCTCTGCCGACGATGAACTCTGTGCAGTAAGTAAATTCGATATCGTCGTCAAACTCAGCCGCGGCGCTTTCGAAGGTTTCGATTGTGGGCTCGTTTGTATCTTCAACGTACTCTACCATTTCGCCGTCCTTGATGTATGAAAGCATACCCTCAAAGATTGAACAAAGACCCTTGCCGCCTGCGTCTACAACGCCTGCTCTTTTGAGAACCGGAAGGAGTTCGGGAGTGATTGCGAGAGCTTCGTTTGCCTTTTCAACGATTGTTTCCCATACAAATACGGGGTCGGAGTTTTCTTTTGAAGCCTCAACGCCTGCTTCGTATGCCATACGAGCTACTGTGAGGATTGTACCCTCGGCAGGCTTTGTTACTGCCTTGTACGCAGCGTCTACGCCGATTCCGAGAGCTGCGGCAATATTCTTGCCGTTTACCTCGTCAACGTCCTTTAAGCCCTGTGCAAAGCCTCTGAAAAGAATTGAGGTGATAACGCCTGAGTTGCCGCGTGCTCCTCTGAGCATTGCGGAAGCGGCGGTTTTTGCAACCTCGCCTGCGTTTTCCGCGTCGCAGTCCTCAAGAGCTTTTGCCGCCGCCATAACGGTCATCGACATATTTGTTCCTGTGTCACCGTCGGGAACAGGGAAAATATTGAGGTCGTTAATATGATTTTTCTGAGCGTTGATATTGTGCGCACCAGAAATAATCGCGTTTTTTAGAATCTCTCCGTTTATCATAACTGCACATCCTTCTTGTGTATCTTTGTAAAAGACATAACATCATACACTACTATTATAATAGATTATTGCAAATTTTTCAATAGATAAAGATTAGATAATTGTTAAAATTTTTACTATTCTATCCTGATACTTTCGGCACTTATGCACTTTGCGGAGCTGTCGTCGACCTCAAACACAACTCCTTCGAGCTTGCAGTCGCCCTTTGCAAGGTCAAAACGCGCAGGAAGTCCGGTTTTGAGGCGGTTGATGATTATGTCGGTTTTTACGCCCAAAACCGAGTGGATTGTGCCGGTCATTCCGGCGTCGGTGATGTAGCCCGTGCCGTTCGGAAGAACCGTCGCGTCTGATGTCTGTACGTGGGTATGAGTGCCGAAAAGCGCTGATACTCTGCCGTCGAGGTAATAACCCATCGCGCGTTTTTCGCTTGTGGCTTCGGCGTGGAAATCTACAATAATTATCTTTCCTTCGGCAAGCTTTAAGGCTTCGTCGGCGGCTTCAAAAGCGTTTTGGAGTCCGTTTTCGACGTCAATATTGCCCATAAGGTTGACTACGCTGACAACTCGCCTGACCATATCGAGGTTGATTACGCCGTGGCCGGGAACGCTTTTTGATGAAAAGTTGTACGGCCTTGCGATAAACTCCGAGCTGTCAAGAAGGTCGTAGACCTCCTTGCGCCTGAACGAATGGTTACCGAGCGTTATGGCGTCCACTCCGCTGTCAAACAGGTGCTGTGCGGAAACAGGGGTTATTCCGTTTCCGTCGGCGGAATTTTCTCCGTTGCAAATCACTAAATCTATAGAGTTGAAGCGTTTGAAGGCAGGCAGGTTATTGCGCAGAAATTCGCAGCCAACCGAACCTACTACGTCGCCAATACATAAAATCCTCATACTCTCACCTCGAAAGATTAATAAAGATTATTTAAATTTTATTATATCATAAAATCAGTGCTCTGTCACGTCAAATTCTACGCTTTGGGCGATATTTCGGTTTAAGGTGTAATCGCAGGTAAAGTTAAAGGATGTTTCATCCTCGGTGAGGGTGATTTCTCTGCTCTTGACCGAGGCTGAGGGGTTTTCGAACACTTCATACAGAAGCAATGTTTTTTCAAAGGCCTGCTGTGCTTTTTCGCTGTTTTCTTTTACTGAGATATTGCGAAGCTCGTAACTTGTTTGAGTGGTTATTCCGAGGGGTAAGGCGTTGCCGTTTACCGAAAGATTAACACGGTTCTGAGAGCTTACAGACTGGGGGTATGCCGTAAAATTCAGGCTTGCAGGAATGCTGAGCCAAAGGAAATTCAGTTTGTTTCTATTAGTTTTATTTTCGTTTACATAATAATAATCGTATTCCTTGGGCATTTTTAATTCGAATTTAGAATTAACATCTGCATACACCTCAGCCTCTGCCCTGACAAAACGGATTGTATCCTGTCCGGTCGGCAGAACTCCGCTTACAAGCAAGTCGCCCTGCTTTACTCCGCTCCCCTCCTCCACCGCACTGAAGCCGTTTTCAGCAATGATTTTTGTAATTACTCCGTCGCAGTCAGCCTTGATGTTGCACGGCGACTGACTTTTCGGCTCGTCGGATTTTTTTGCCTTTTCCCTGACGTCGGCGGTGGACTTACAGCCGAGGTTGTTGATACTCACCCACGACAGCTCGTCAATGTCCATTTGCACGGCGCGTTGGGAGTCGAGCACGTCGATTGTCCACTTGAAAGCGCCGGGATATACGCCGTTATCAGCGAGGGCTTCGCGAATTCGGTTGTCGCTGACGGTTTTTGCACCTGTGATATCCACCGTCCAGATAAACTGCGACAATACGACAAGCAAAACCGCGCCGAGTAGTGCGCCGATTGGCAGTCCGAGCCGCGAGGAGTGTCTTTTTACAAAAAACGGAACGCCGCGCTTGCTCGTGATTTTGAGTTTTAAGCCTGCGCGTTGGGCGATATGACGGGCACGTTTGTAATCCGCAGCCGCCATAGTTGCGGTGATTTTGCCCTTTGAGGGGTACGCATCCCATAGATTAAGCTTGTTTACCGCAGCGGCATTTAAAAATCTTTCGGGGAATTTGCCGCTCGCGGTGAAGGTGACATATCCCTTTGCAAATCTGAAAAATTTTAACAGCATAGCGCACCTCAGCTTATGAATTCGACTTTATTGACGTAGCCAAACACCTCTACTGACGAGGCTGTTATGCACCGAACGCTGAGCCCTCTGCCGTAAAAAGAGATTATCGGGCCTGTGGTGTTGATTTTTATGTTTTCGGGCTCATAGAGCAGAATTCCCGTTGAGCCTTCCACGCAAATTTGGCGGTTTCCTGTCATTTCTATAAGCGGTTGAAATCCTGCGTCGAGCATTGGCGGACGGGGATTTTTTTGTTGGTTTTTCAAATTTTTCACCTCATACAGATTGTTTAATTATATTTATGCAGGTAAGCGCATATATATTATCGGTGATAAAATGTATATTAAAAACGCTTTGGACAGAGGCGGAGGAATATTTAAGGCGATTTTAATTGTTTCCGCCGCCGCGGCGCTTACGTTGTCGTCACAGAGCTGTAAGGAAGGCGCGCTTAACGGAATTGAGATGTGTTTGAGGGTGCTTATCCCTTCCTTGTTTCCGTTTATGGCGCTGTCGGCTTTGACGGTGAAGCTCGGAATTTGCGATTTATTAGGCAGACGGCTCGGGGAAATTACAAGGAAAATCTTCGGGGTGAGCGGAACGCTTGCGCCTGTGATTTTGCTCAGCCTTATCGGAGGCTATCCTGTAGGCGCGAAAGGGATCGCGGAGCTGAAAAGCTCAGGCGCGATTAGTGAAGATGAAGCAAAAAGAGCTTCGCTGTTTGCGGTCTGCGCCGGTCCGGGATTTTTGATTAACTATGTCGGCAGTACGCTTTACGGCAACGCGCATATCGGGATGATTATCCTGCTTGCTCAGGTGATTTCGGTAATTATAATAGGTGTGTTTTTAAGGCTGTTTTGCGGTGAGGTTAAACAGTTTAGTTCTAATAGAGAATTATACATTAAATCTATGCCGCTATCAAACGCGCTTGTTGAGAGCACATATTCCGCGGCTGAGGGTATGGGTAAAATCTGCGCTTTAGTGCTGATTTTTTCCGCGGCGACGGGGATTTTGAACGGTATTCTTCCGGGTAACTTGCTGAAAATCTGGATAATCTTGTCCGAGGTATGCTCGGCTGTGAAGCTTACGGCAGGAGAATATCCGCTTTGGGTGACGGCGTTTGCGGTGGGCTTTGGCGGAATTTGCGTGCATTTTCAGATTTTTTCCGCGTTGGACGGAATAAAGATTAATAAGATATTATTTTTCTTTATCAGAATTATTCAAGGGGTTATAACCGCTCTGCTGACTTGGATTTTCAGCTTTGTTTTTATTGCGGAAACCGAGGTTTTTTCGAGCGGTGAGGTGCAAAACAGCGCGCTTTTCGGCGGAAGTATAATCTCCGCCGTAGTGCTGACCGCGGTTATGTTTTGTTTTATCTTTTCCATTAAGAATATCAGGAGGTAATTTTATGTGCGGAATTGCGGGATGGATTGAAAAGGATTCAAATATGGCTATGAGGACGACGGCGCTGAACGCTATGTCGCAGACGCTTGAACGCCGAGGTCCCGATGAAAACGGACTTTACATCAACGGCGACACGGCGCTGATTCACCGCAGGCTGGCGGTTATCGACATTGAAAACGGCAAACAGCCTATGGCAGCAGGTGTTGACGGCGTTACATATGTGATTGTGTACAATGGCGAGATTTACAACGCTCCCGATTTGCGTGAGGAGCTGAGGGCTGACGGCTTTCATTTTCGAGGTCACAGCGACACCGAGGTTGTGCTGAAAACTTACATCAAGTACGGCGACAAATGTCCTGAAAAGCTCAACGGAATTTTTGCCTTTGCGGTGTTCCGCTCCGACGACAGGAGTGTATTTTTATGCCGTGATAAAATCGGCGTTAAGCCGCTGTTTTACAGCGAATATAACGGCGGCTTGGTGTTCGGCTCTGAGATTAAGGCTCTGCTGAAAAGCGGCGTTGTTAAGCCGCAGATTGACGAGCAGGGACTTAATGAGATTTTCTTTTTAGGACCCGCGAGAACTCCTTCATACGGCGTGTTCAAGGGGGTTTTTGAGCTTAACCCCGGCGAATGTGCCGTTTACAAAAACAACAGGCTTACGCGCAAAACGTACTTTAGCATTGAAGCGAAGGAGCATACCGACAATGAAAAGCAGACGATTGAGAAAACGCGGTACTTGCTGACCGACGCGATACAGCGCCAGCTTGTCAGCGACGTTCCGCTGTGTATGTTTTTGTCGGGCGGACTTGACAGCAGTATCATCGTAAAGACCGCCTCGATGTACCAAAAGGAGCACAAGCTCGGCAAGGTTCACACCTACTCGGTTGAGTACCGCGACAACAGGAAATACTTTAAAAAGAGCCGCTTTCAGCCCACGCCCGACTACGAATTTATTCAGCTGATGGCAAAGAGCGCGGGGGTGCGTCACAATGAAATCGTGCTCGACAACACTCTGCTTGCCGACGCGCTTTACGACAGCGTT
>ONPH01000003.1 GCA_900319655.1 uncultured Eubacteriales bacterium | reverse complement strand
TGGAGTGAAGAACGGAGCCAGTGCGCAGGAGGAGAGCCTGTGCCGTTGCTCAACCTTATATCCGACAATTGACAGACGCTGGCTTTGGCAAAAATACTAACTGGTATTACAGGCACCATTAAAGATACAATAAACATGGTTTATGGTCTTTTAGGTGCCTGTCGCCACATTCTAATAAAACAGCTATTGTAGTGACAAAATTATGATGGTGGTGCTTGCCATTGGATTTTTGAGAATATTAGGCTAGTAGATTATGAAAACTAATAATACAGAGATAATCAATACAGAATTCGATTTAGCAGAGTCTACCTGGGAAATACTGGCGGATGTGCAATCGGATTATACAAACGCAAAAAGGGCAATAACCATCCCAATCGCTCAGCTTTCAACTCTGGGAGCAGGTGTGTCTTCTGTTGTTCCTGCATTTCGTACAGTAACGCAGACAACCGCTATTGACGCGCATGGACTGTACAGACTGGCAAATGAAGAGGTTGGAGATGTTTTGAAAGCAGCTAAGGATGGGAATTACTGGGCTGCTTTTAAGACGGCAAATAATAAATCAAAGATGGTAAAGCTGAAGGAAGCAGAAAAACTATCAGTATCGAATGTAACAACACTACCTGTAAACCCAGCGACGATAATGATGGCAGCAACACTGTTTGCGATCGAGAAGGAAATAAAAGAAATCTCCGCAATGGAAAAAGAAATCATTTCCTTTTTAGAGACGGAGAAACAATCTGAAATTGAGGCAGATATTGCAACATTGTCCGAGGTTATAGAACATTACAAATTGAGTTGGGATAACGAGCATTTTATTGCGAGTAATCACAAGCTGGTTCTTGATATTAAGCGTACTGCGCGGAAGAATATGCTGTTCTACCAGAAGAAAATGAAGAATGCTATGAAAAACATTCTGCCTTTCACGGTACAGAAGATCGCGGAAGATTCGTTAAAGGACCTCCGGAAGAAAATGCAGTACTATCGTCTGTCGCTATACTCTTTTAGCATGGCTTCTTTTCTGGAGATTATCTTGAGTGGGAATTTCAAGGAAGAAACCCTTGAGCAGGTTAGGTCTGAGATAGAGGCTCTTTCATTTGAGTACAGAGATATTTTTATGAGCTGCTCTATGTACCTTGAACGGATGGCTCAGTCCTCAGTTGATACAGGGTTATTGAAGGGAGTTGGAATAGCATCCAGAACAGCTGGTAACTTGGTTAATAGTATCCCTATAATCCGTAAAGGACCTGTGGATAACTTATTGCGGCATGGTGGCAGATTTTTCAAGGATATGGCTGAAGATGCTGAAAGAAGCATCGTTTCATCTTTTGGAAAGCTTGGAGATCCCAGAACAGGGATCTATTTGCGAAAATTGGAAGAAATGAAGCAGATTTTCAATCACACCACAGAGGTGCTTTTTGATAAAAAACCGCTCGGGCTGTTTTTGAAAATGCTCGGCGGAATCTATGTAAACCGCGACGTTCACAACTTTGATTTTATAAATAAATCGGAAGAAATTATAAGAAAAGGCGGAGTGGTCGGCGCTTTTCCCGAGAGCAGAGTTCCGCGAGGGGGAGAGCAAACTCCGCTTGAATTCAAGCCGAGTACGGCATATTTGGCGCTGTCGGCGGACGTTCCCGTAATCCCTGCATTTACAAACGGAAAGTATTTTTGCAGGGAACGCGCGAGGGTGATTATCGGTACGCCGATGAAGCCTTCGGATTATTTCGACGACAAGCTGAGCGATAAGGAGAATATCGACCGCTTCAACAACGCGCTCAGGAAAAAAATTATAGAGCTGAGGAATGAGCTTGATGAACAGACAAAAAAAGAATAAGGCTCCGCTTTTCAGCTTCAAAAATATTGTTATTGATTTTGTCAGGATAACCGGCGGACTTCCCATGCTTTTGATACTAAGGCCGAAAAAGCGTTTCGCTTCCGAAAAGGCTAAGCAAAAGCTGCGCGGCGGCGCGCTGATTATTGCAAATCACACCGATTTTGTCGACCCGGTATATTTGATGTCCGCGTTTTGGTACAGGCGGCATCATTTTATCGCAAGCGAGGAGGTTATGGACAGCAAGGCAGGCGGATTTTTACGCGCGTGCGGCTGTATCAGAATTGACCGAAACAACGTGACGATGAACACCCTTCGCAAGATTACGGATAAGCTAAAGCAGGGCGAGATTGTGTCGATGTTTCCGCAGGGCAGAATCAGCTCAGGCGGCGACGAGGGCGCGTCGTTTAAGTCGGGCATGGTGCTTATGGCAATCCGAAGCGGAGCGCCGATTGTTCCCGTTTACATAAAGCCGAAAAAGAGCTTTTTCAGCAGACTTCACGTAGTCGTAGGTGAGAGGGTAAGCGTAACCGAGCTCTACGGCGAACGCCCCACCTTCGCACAGATTGACGCGGCTGCAAGGCTGCTTTACGAAAGAGAAGAACAGCTTAAGAATTTAGTTGATTAAGGAGATTATTATGATTACCGATACAAGAGAAAGATTCAGACCTTACACAAAGCCCGAGGATTTTGAAAGGATTATCGAGCGCGAAAGCGTAAGCGAAATGTGGGAAAGCTGTGTTAAGGAATTCGCGGATATAGCCGCAATTCAGGACAATGAAACTTCCCATACATATTCAGAGCTTGAAGATGACGCGGCAAAGTTCAGAACTCTGCTGCTCGAAAAAACAGATGATGAACACAAAAGGGTAGCAATCCTCGCTCAGAACTCCTACGACTTTGTAAAGGCGTTTATCGCGGTTACAACCCTCGGACTGACGGCGGTAATTATGCCTGCCCACCTCGACAAAGCCGCGGTTTTCGGCTGCTGTATGAAGTTCGGAATTTCCGCAGTTGTATATCAGGGCTCGCTTGAGGAGAGCGTTTCGCTTGCAAAGGATAAGCTCGGTCACATCGGCTTTATTGAGATTACCGAGACTTCGGATGTGCCGTCGCCTATGGTTAAGTGCGAGGCGAAAACGCCCTGCGTTATGATGTTCACAGGCGGCACGACAGGCAAGAGCAAGTGCGCTATGCTTTCAAACGGCGCGGTTATGCAGGGCACGGTCAACGGCTGCTACGGCGTTCACGATGTATTCAACCAGAGGTATCTGCTCGTGCTTCCCCTGTCGCACGTGTTCGGACTTATCCGCAACCTGATGACCTCGCTCTACACCGGCAGCACGCTGTTTATCTGCAAAAACAACAAGGATATGTTCCGCGATACCGCGGTGTTTAAGCCGACGATTATGGTTATGGTTCCGGCACTTGCCGAAATGGCGCTTACGCTGTCAAAGCAGTTCGGCAAAAATATGCTCGGAGACGATATGAAAACCATCATAGCAGGAGCGGCGGCTGTTCCGCCGTACCTCGTTCAGGAGTACGACAAGCTCGGAATCAAGCTTTTGCCGGGCTACGGACTTACCGAGTCGGCAAATTTGGTGTCGGGCAATCCCGAAAGCCTTAAATACCCCGATTCGGTCGGCTATCCCTTCCCGAATCAGGAGCTTAAAATCGTAGACGGCGAGCTGTGGCTTAAGGGCAAAAATATGATGGACGGCTACATAGGCGAGGATGAAGCGGACGTATATGAGGACGGCTGGTTTAAGACCGGCGACCTCGTAAAAATCGACGAAAACGGCTTGCTTTATATCACCGGCAGAATCAAGGAGATTATCGTTTTGCCCAGCGGCGAGAACGTATCTCCGGCGGAGCTTGAGCAAAGGTTTAACGCCCTGCCGTTTATTCAGGATTCGCAGGTGTTTGAGGACATTGACGACGGCGGAAAGCACATATTGGCTCTCGAGGTTGTGCCGAGAAAAACCGTAACCGCCAAAATGAATTTGGAAAATGAAAAAGAATTTATCATTTCGGAGCTTCAAAAGGTCAACGAAACCCTGCCTGCCTTTGAGCGCGTAAACCGCATTGAGGTGCGCGACAGCGACTTTGACAGAACTCCGAGTATGAAGATTGCGAGATATAAAAAATGCTGAGTAAAGAAGAAATAATTGTTAAGCTAAAGGACATCCTGCTTGTCGCAGACGGCGGAAACGCGGATAAAATAGGGGCGGCTGACGAAAACACAAGGCTCTCCGAGGACTTGGGACTGAACTCGGTCAACGTGCTCTACCTTGTTATCGCGATTGAAGAGGTGTTTAACATCCGCTTTGACGACGACACGGGCGTCGATACGTTCAAAACCGTAGGCGACGCCGCGGATTACATCGGAGGAAAGCTCAAATGAAGTGGCAGCCTGTCGACTGCAAAAGCGGAGATATGATACGCATTGCCATAGGCTCGTTTTACCACTACGGCATTTTTGTCAGCGAGGACGAGGTTATCCAGTTCGGATATCCGCCTTTGCCCGAATTTAAGGAGAAAAATCAAAACATCACCGTCGGAGCGGTCGATATTGACGAGTTTTCAAGCGGAAAAATCGTCGAGACGGCAGTGCTTGACCGCAAGGAGAAAAAGCGCCGTATTCCTCCCGAAAAAACCGTTGAAACCGCGCGTTCAAAAATCGGACAGGGCGGCTACAATATCCTTCACAACAACTGCGAGCACTTCGCGTATGAATGTGTATTCGGTGAAAAACGCAGCACTCAGGAGGAGAATATCCGCTCGATGTGGCACAGCATGCTAAAGGGCGGCAACGGCGGACAGATTGATAAATAAGAGATGATAAAATGATATTTCTTTATATTGCGCTCGGGCTTATTGCGTTGTACATTATCTTTGCGGCGGCGCCTGCCGCGCTGCTTTACCGTATGATTTTTTCGCGCAAGGAGAACAGCAGGGTTCTTACCAGAAGCGAACTTATCGGCTCGCGTTATGAGCCTTATATGGACGAGTTTATCGAGGCGGACGGCTTTATCAGGAGCAGAATTACCGAAAAGGTCAGCATTACCGCGCGCGACGGCGAGATTATGTACGGCGATTACCTCGACAGCCAATCGGACAAAACCGTAATTTTTGTCCACGGCTACCGCGGAAACCCCATAAGCAATTTTTGCCTGCAGGCGAGGCATTTGTACGACTTGGGCTACAATATGCTTTTTATCTGCCAGCGCGCCCACGGCGAGAGCGGCGGAAAGCGAAACGGCTTGGGAATTATCGAGCAGTACGATATTTTAAAGTGGATAGAGTACGAGGAAGCAAAGCCCGGCATAGAAAAAATTATGCTCTACGGCTCGTCAATGGGCAGCTCGGCAATTGCCTATTCCTCTGACAAAATCAAGTCGGAAAAGGTAAAGGGAATGGTGATTGACTGCGCGTTTTCGTCGGTCGGAGACCAGCTTTACTACGACAGCCGCAAGCGGATGATTCCGCCCATACTTGTCATCCCGATAATCAGGCTGCTTGCCCGAATTGAGCTTAAAGAGGATATTTACAAACAATGCGGAGATTCGCTTAAGAAAACCAAAGTCCCTGCGCTGTTTATTCACGCTACGGGCGACACCACAGTGCGTTATGAATACGGACTTAAAAACTACAACGCCTGCGCCCTTCCGAAGGAGCTTATCACCGTTGAGGGCTCGCAGCACATTGTAGAGTACGCCGCAGGCGGAGAACAGACAAAACAGGGATTAATCAACTTTTCAGCAAAATATTTTTAAGGAGAGATACGATGAATAAATTTGCTATAATTGCCGACGCTTCGTGCGACCTCGGTGAAAAACTCAAAAAGGAATACGACGTTATCACGGTAAACGGCCACGTTACCCTGCCCGATAAAACCGAGCAAAGCGAGTTTTTGAACTGGAACAAAACAAACCGCGAGCAGTTCTATAAGGATTTGAGCAAAAATCCGGACGGCTACACCACAGCTCCGCCGAACGTTGACGAGTTCGCAAGGGTTTTTGAGGAGTGCGTAAAAAACGGTCAGGACGTTCTGGCTATTACAATCTCGGGCGCAATTTCGGGTGCATTTGACTTTGCAACTCAGGCAAAAAAGCAGGTGCTTCAAAGCTACCCCGGCGCAAAGATTATTCTTATCGACTCTCTGAGATTCAGTATTGCCCACGGACTTCTCGTAATTCTCGCCGCAAAGCTCAGAGAAAACGGACATTCCGCAGAGGAAGCCGCGGCGTATATTGAGGAAAACAAAAACCGCGTTCACCAGTGCGGCTGGCTCGACGACCTCAGCTTCGTCGCCAAAAAGGGCAGACTTACCCACTCAAAGGCGTTCTTCGGCAAGCTTGCCGGAATTAAGCCTATCGGTGAGTTTGACTACAACGGACTTACAACCGTAATCGGCAAGGTAAAGGGCGCTAAAAAGGCGTATGCCGTACTGCTCGATTACATCGAAAAGACAATCGAAAATCCGTCCGAGCAGACAATTTTTATCGCTCAGACAAACCGCCTTGTCCCTGCCGAAAAGTACAGGGATATGATTATCGAGCGCTTCAAGCCCAAGAACGTTATTATCGTTGACGTATATCCCTTCTGCGGCGTTAACGTAGGCCCCGGACTTATGGCGGCTTACTATGTAGGCAAGCCGATTTCAAAGGGGCTCGAAACCGAAAAAGCCCTCGTTCAAAAATTGATTGACGCACAGTGATAACCTTTAAGGAAATGATTATATGAGGAACAGAAAAATAAACGGAGTCCAGTTTGAGAATATGCTCAAAAACGGACTTCAAAACCTCAGCAAATATGAAACCGAGGTCAATGAGCTCAATGTCTTTCCCGTGCCGGACGGCGACACGGGTACAAATATGTGCCTCACCCTTGGCAACGGAATTAAATACGCAAAGACAAACGCCGCAATTGGGCTGTATGCAAAAACCCTCAGCGAGGGTATGCTGCTCGGTGCAAGGGGAAACTCAGGCGTAATTTTGTCGCAGTTTTTCAAGGGAGTTTCAACCGAGCTCGCGCGCTGTGCCTTTGCAGGCCCGGGAGAGCTTCGAAATGCGCTTATCAGAGGCTACCGCACCGCTTATGACGCGGTTGTTAAGCCCGTTGAGGGCACAATGCTGACGGTCGCGAGAGAGGGAATTGAGCACATCAGAGGGCAGATTACGAGGAACTCATCCATCGAGGAAATCCTCGCTATGTATATTGCCGAGATGAAAAAGACGCTTTCCTACACTCCCGAAATGCTCGAAGTGCTGAAGGAAGCCGGCGTTATTGACAGCGGCGGACAGGGCTTTATTTATATCTTTGAGGGAATGTTAAAGTACCTCTACGGCGACGTGTACCGTACGAACGAAAAGAAAATTACAAATGAGCATACCGCGCCTTCCCCTGCAAAGGAAATTGACTTTTCGCTGTTTAACGAACATTCAAGCTTTGAGGACGGCTACTGCATGGAATTCATTTTGCAGCTTCTTAAAAGCGAAAAATACACCCAATGCTTTAAGCTCAGCACCTTTATCGAGGACATAAGAGTTTACGGCAACTCACTTGTCGCGGTCCAGGACGGCAGGCGCGTAAAGGTTCATATCCACACGCTTAAGCCCGCCAAGGTCATTGCGCTCAGCCAGGAATACGGCGAGTTTTTGACCTTTAAGATGGAGAATATGCAGCTTCAGCACAACGAGGTGCTCAAGAAAAAAATCGAGCCTAAAAAGCTTCCGCACAAGGAGCTTGCGATGGTGTCGGTCGTAAACGGCGAGGGGCTCAAAACGCTGTTTGAGCAGCTCGGAACGGATGTTGTTATAAACTGCGAGGACACGATGAACGCTTCATCTCAGGAGTTTATCGAGGCGTTTGAGCTGATTGACGCGGACTACATTGTGGTTATGCCGAACAATAAAAACGTGATTTTGGCGGCCGGACAGGCGCTTGAAATCAGCGGCAAAAAGAACGTCACAATCCTGCCTACAAAGAGCGTTGCCGAGGGCTACTTCGCGATTGCGATGGACGTGCCCGACGACAAGCCCGAATACCGCATAAGCTCGATGAAAAGCGGCTTGCAGGACGTTTCTACCTTGGTTGAAACCACCGCGACGCGCGACTACACATACCACGAGCTGACCTGCCGTAAGGGCGAGGATATTGTACTGCTTAACGGCGAGCTTGTCTGCGTGTCAAAGGATTGGTGCAGCGGCATAATCGACGGAATGAAGCTTGTACCCGATATTGACGATAAGGAAACCTGCGTTGTCTTTTACGGCGACGGTGTTACAGAGGAACAGACCGACGAACTGCGCGACAGGCTTGAGGAAGAATTCCCCCTGCTCGACGTTGAGTTTATCGACGGCGGACAAAAGCATTACCGCCTGATAATCGGACTTTGTTAAAGAGGTACTATGAACACTTGGATTTGGATAATTTTGCTTGTGGTTTTGTTCGGGTTTGTAATTCCCGAAATTGTGATCGCAGGCGTAATTTACACGATTTTGCTTGTCAGAACCTCAAAAAAGAAATGGGGAAGGGACGTTTTGCTCCCCGAAAATGACGACGAGTACGCAGGAATGTACCACGAAGGTCTTGAGTGGGGAGAGCTCTACTCGGATTATATGCGCGAGGTCGAGATAAAAAGCGGAAGATACCGCCTTGTGGGCGAGTATTTTGACTTCGGCGGCGAGAAAGCGGCTATTGTAATCGCAGGCAGAATGGAGTCGCTCAAATACTCCTACTACTTTGCCGAGCCGTACCGCAGGGCAGGCTATAACGTGCTTGTGGTTGACAACCGCGCGCACGGATATTCCGACGGAGTTTTCTGCTGCCTGGGCTACCGCGAGTATGCCGATATGCAGTGTTGGAGCCGTCTGCTCGTAGAGGAGCTTCACAACAAGGCGGTCTTTCTGCACGGAATTTGCATAGGCTCGTCTGTCGCTTTGTTCGCGCTTTGCGACGAAAACTGCCCCGATTACATCGAGGGAATGTGCGCCGACGGAATGTACGTAAACTTTGCCGAGTCGTTCAAGAACCATATGATTGAGGACCACCGCCCGAAGGTTATTTTTTCGTGGCTGGTGTTTATGTATATGCGGATTTTTTCTCACGCGAACGTCACCTCGGACGGCCCGATTAACCGCATTGACAGGCTTAAAAAGCCGATACTTTTTATCCACAGCAGGCAGGACACCTACTCCACCCCCGACCAGGCGGAAAAGCTTTTTGAGAAGTGCAAGTCACCGAATAAGCGCCTTGTCTGGTTTGAAAAGGGCAGACATTCGCGCGTAAGGGTAAACGCGCCCGAAAAATACGACAACACCATAATTGAGTTTTTAAAAGATTTGAACAAATAAAAAGAAAAGAGAGCGAACCGTTCTCTTTTTTCTTTTCAGTGATTAATCATTCAATTTTGAGGAATAATAGAGGTGAAAGCCGTGAAAAATAAAAAGCTACATATTACGCCAAAGAGGGTGGTCGGCTTTTTCCTTCTGATTATCTTTGTATTCACCGCGCTGTCGATGATAGCCTCCGTGGTCATTTTCGGCGTGCTTTTTCACCGCGTAGATTCGCTCGACAACTATGTTGAAATATCCTATTCTCTTTCGGGCGTGAGCCTGAGTCGAAAGGAAGTCAGCTTTAAATCCGGCGAAAACAAGCTCAGCGGTTATCTCTATTCCGCCAAAAACCCCAAAGGAATTGTAATTATCGCGCCGGGGATGAACAGCAGCAGCGACCGTCACCTTGCGGAGATTAAATTTTTCACCGAAAACGGCTATATGGCGCTTGCCTACGACGCGACCGGAGTCTGCAAAAGCGAGGGCGGCAGCACCGTCGGTCTGCAGCAGTCAAAGCGCGATTTGCTTTCTGCGATTAATTACGCCAAGGAGACGGACGAGACCAAAAGACTGCCTGTTTATCTTTACGGCCACAGTCTCGGCGGTTACGCCGTCGCTTCCGTGCTTGACGAGGCGGACGTTAAAGGAGCTGTAAGCCTGTCGGGGTTTGATTCACCGGTGCAGACGATGCACGGCAAGGCAAAGGATTATGTCGGCATTTTGGCGGATATTCAGTATCCGTTTTTGTACCTGCAAAACCGCTTTACCTTCGGTGACGACGCGGACGACACGGCGGCACAGTCGATAAATTCAACCGACACGCCGATTTTGATTTGCTACGGCGGTAACGACAGCACAATTCCGTATAACCTGAGCATTTACTCGCACGAGGATGATATTACAAACTCAAACGCGAGCTTTTTCAAGGTCAGCGAGAGCTGCCGCGACGGTCACGCGAATATGTGGCTGAGCGCGGAATCCGCAAAGTATATGGCGGATTTGCAAAGCGAGCTGAACGATATGAACAAGGTCTATGACGGCGATATTCCGCAAAAGGCGCTCGACGATTTTTACGGCGGAATTGATACCGAAAAGGCGATGAAGCTCGACAAAGCTTTTATGAACAAGGTGCTTGAATTTATGAACTAACCGCTCATTTTCTGCCTGATGAGGGACAGGATTTTCTTTTCCCGCCGGCTGATTTGCACCTGAGTCATATTCAATATTTTTGCGGTTTCAACCTGCGTTTTACTCCTGTAGTAGCGCAGGTTGATTATTTTTTTTTTTTTTTTTTCAAGGCTTTCAATCGCCGCGGCAAGGCTTAGCCGTTCGGTGATTTCGTACTGAATGTCGGGCGAAGGTATTTCCGGCGCGGCTGCGTTTTCATCCTCGGAATTTATCGACACCGTAGGCTGCGCGCTGCACACCGCCTCTGCGATTTTTTCGGGAGCAACGCCGAGCTTTTCCGCAAGCTCCGAAACGCTCAGCTCCCTGCCGTTTTTTAGCTTGCTTTCGTTGTTGAGCTTGTTGATTTTCAGCGACAGTTCCTTTAACGAGCGGCTGACCTTTACCGCTCCGCCGTCGCGGAACAGCCGTTTTAGCTCTCCCATAATGACGGGGAAGGCGTAGGTTGAAAACTGCAAGCCGCGGCTGCCGTCAAAGTTGTTAATCGCCTTTGCAAGCCCCAGACAGCCTGCTGAGTACAGCTCGTCGTACTCAATGCCCTTGCCGGTGAAGCGGCTGCAAAGCGAGTGCACAAGCCCAAGGTGGCTTTTGGCAAATTCGTCCTTATTCATCCGCGCCGATTTTCTTAATCAGGGTGACGGTCGTGCCCTTGCCGGGCGTGGAATTTACTCTTACCTTGTCGCAAAAGCTCTGCATTACCGCAAAGCCCAGTCCTGCGCGTTCTTCCTCGGGCGAGGTCGTAAACAGCGGCTGCATAGCCTGCTTAATGTCCTCAATTCCCACGCCCTTGTCGCGGATTTTCACCGTTACGGTGTTGTCATCTTTGACGGACGCGAATATGTAAACCGTGCCGTTTTGTCGCCTGTAGCCGTGGACAATGCAGTTTGTCACAGCCTCGGACACGGCGGTTTTAAGGTCGTTAAGCTCGCTCAAGGTGGGGTCGAGCGCGGTTATGAACGCCGACACCGCACTGCGTGCGAAAGCTTCGTTGCGGCTCTTTGACGGAAAGCTGAGCCTCATTTGGTTGACTGTTTTCATCTCAACACCCCCAGTTCTTCAAGTCCCGACATCGCAAAAATTCGGTAAATTCTGTCGGGCACGTTTGTTACTCTCAGGCTGCCGCCGAGCAGCTTCATCTGCCTGTACCGCCCCATCACAAGCCCTACTCCCGACGAGTCCATAAAGCTGACCTTCTCAAAATTCATACATAGCAGCCTCGGGCACAGCGAGCGTGCCGAGCAGTCAATTCTCTGGCGGATTTTGCAGGCGGAATCGTGGTCAATTTCGCCGTCGAGGTACACCGTCAGGGTGTTGTTGTTAAACTCCGTTTTCAGCATTTTAACATTCCTTTTCAAAAAAATAGCGCTATACTAATAATAGTTAGTATAGCGTGAAAAGTTTGTTTTATTCTGTCGGTCATTTAATTTTTTCGATTATGTACGGCCTTATTTCTCCTGCAAGGTATAGTGAGCCGCATATCAGCACTGCACAGCGGTTCTCCTTTGCCTCACGAAACGCCGTATCAAACGCGGCTTGTGGAGAATTAAAGCTCTTTGTATCGGCACAGGCAGAGCTGAATTTTTCCGCGAGTTCCTCAGCGGAAATTGCCCTCGGGTTGTTGACGGGCACGGTGCAAACCTTTGCGAAAACTCCGCTCAACAGCTCAATCGAGCTGTCGATGTCCTTGTCCGCGAGCATTCCCGTAACGCAGATTATCTTTTTATTTGGGAGGAAGGTTTTTATAGCGTTTTTCAGTGCTTCAATTCCGTTTGGATTGTGCGCTCCGTCGAGAAGTACGGTTGGATTTTCGCCCAGCATTTCAAGCCTTGCAGGGTTTACCGCCTTGCCGAAGCCTGCGGCAATTTCGCTGTCATTAAGCTTTATAAGTCCATTTTGATTGAGCGCTTCAATCGCCGCCAAGGCGGTTTTTGCGTTCTCAATCTGGTGATTTCCCGACAATTTCAGCAGGAATTCCTCGCCGTTATATTTTACCAAGCTGCCCTTTAACGACTGCGAGATAACTTCAAGCTTTACATCCTCGCTTTTTATCAGCGGCACTTTAAGGTTGTCAGCCGTCTGCTCAATCACAGCCATCGCGCGGCTGTCCTGCTTTGAAGTCACCGCAAGCGAACCGCGCTTTATAATTCCGCATTTTTGCTCTGCGATTTTTTCGATTGTATCGCCCAAAACCGCGGTGTGGTCGAGCCCGATTGTCGTGATTACCGAGCACAGCGGCGGCTTAATCACGTTTGTGCAGTCGAGCAGACCACCCATGCCTGTTTCGAGCACGACGATGTCGCAGCCCTCGTTTGCGTGAATGTAAAACTGCAGGGCGTTTACGTACTCAAACTCGGTGATTATCGTGCCGTTTTCGCGCAATCGCTCGACGATGGGAAAGGTTTTTTCAACCGCATCCGTTAGAGTTTCTTTGCTGACGGGCACGTTATTAATCTGGATTCTCTCACGAAAATCCGTGATGTACGGTGAGATAAACAGTCCGGTTTTGTACCCTGCCTCGACCAATGCCGACGACAGCATTGCGCAGACAGAGCCTTTGCCGTTTGTGCCTGCGACGTGGATGTATTTAAGCTTGTCCTGCGGATTGCCGAGTTCCGACAAAAGAGTTCGCATCCTGTCAAGCCCCGGGCGCGAGCCGAAGGTCAGCAGTGAATGTATTTTTTCAAGCGCCGAATCGTAGGTCATCATAACAGCTCCCTATAAATTTCGTTTTTCTTAAAGCCCGTCATCTCGGCAGCGCTTTTGGCGGCGGCGGTGGGCTTTTCGCCGTTTTCAATCAGCTTTTTCGCAAGCTCTACGGCGTATTCGAGGGTGTAATTTTCCTCTGTTTCGCTCTCCTTCGCGCCTTCGAGCACGAGCACAAGCTCACCCTTAACGCTTCCGTCGGCATAGTTTTCGGCGGCGTACTTGGTTGTGGTGCGGATAACTTCCTCGTGAATTTTCGTAAGCTCGCGCACAATGCTCAATTTACGGTTGCCGAACGCTGAGTATAAATCGCGCAGGGTAGCGGGCAGCTTGTGCGGAGCCTCGTAAAAAATCATCGTCCTGCGCTCGTTTTTAAGGCTCTGCAAATGTTCGTTGCGGCTCTTTTTGTTAACGCTCAAAAAGCCCTCAAAGCAAAACCTGCCTGTCTCCAAGCCCGACACCGCAAGCGCCGACACAACCGCGCTCGGTCCGGGGATAACCACGGTTTTAATTCCGCGCTCCTCGCACAGCTTAATCAAATCCTCGCCGGGGTCGGAAATGCACGGCATACCTGCGTCGGTTACAATCGCGCAGCTTTCGCCTGCTTCAATTTTGGCGCAGATTATCTCTCCGCGCTCGCGTTTGTTGTGCTCGTAGTAGCTTATCATCGGCTTTTTTATCCCGAGGTGGTTGAGCAGCTTAAGCGTTACGCGCGTGTCCTCGGCGGCGATAAAATCGACCTGTTCAAGCGTCTGCGCCGCTCTGGGCGAGAGGTCGGACAAATTGCCTATCGGCGTGCCGGTTACGTATAAAATTCCGCTCATTATGAGCTCACCTCCGATTTGTAGTCGCCGTAAATTTTCATCATTTCGTCTGAAAAATTGCCGCTTTCGTCCTCGATAAACAGCGTGGGCATAACGTCGAGATAACCGCGTTTTCCGCCGCGTCTGCCCTCGAGCAAAAACAGCTTCGGCGCTTTGCCTGCCCTCTGCTGAACAAGCCTGAGCCGCTTAGGCTCAATATCAAATCTGCGCATACCTTCCATAACGTCCGCAAGCCTTTCGGGGCGCTGGCAAACGCAGAACCTTCCGCCGAACTGCAAAAGCTTTGAAGCGGTCTTGCAGATGTCGTCAAGCGTACATTCGCTCTCGTGCCTTGCAATAAGCCTTGCGCTTTCGGGATTTTTAATACCCGAGCCGCCGAGCTTGTACGGCGGATTGCACACAACAAGGTCGTAGCAGCCGAGCGGAAGTATGCCGTTTAACTCGCGCAAATCGGCGTTAATAATCCTCATATTATCGGCAAATCCGTTAAGCTCAACGCTTTTTTCGGCAAGCTCGCAGGCGTTTTGCTGAAGCTCAACCGCGTCGATTTTCAGGCTTTTGTCGCCTTTCAGCCAGAGCAGGGGGATAGTGCCGCAGCCTGTGCCCAAGTCGGCGCATTTTTTGTATGCCTTCGGCTTTGAAAAATCCGCCAAAAGTATTGTGTCCGTAGAAAAATGATAGCTTTCGGAAACGTAGATTTTCACTCCGTTCCCCAAAGGTTCAAGGTGAATATTGTTCATAGCAAGTCCTTTATAAGTTATATAGCTTATTATACTACTTTAGGAGCTCTCAGGCAAGCAAAAATAAAAACGGCAAGGAATAAAACCTTGCCGCTTCTTTGACGTTTATGTACAATCTGTTTGGCAGATTAGCCCTGCTGGGGAGCACCAACGGGACAAGCCTCTGCACAAGCGCCGCAATCAGCGCAGGTGTCAGCGTCGATTACATACTTACCGTCGCCCTCAGAGATAGCATTACAGGGACACTCGTCAGCACAAGCACCGCACATAATGCACTCATCGTTAATTACATATGCCATAGATCGTAACCTCCTTCATTATTATATTTTTATTTTAACATATAATTTTTTAAATGCAAGTGTTTTGTGAAATTTTATGTTGGAAATCCGTCTGTCATTCCAAGCCGGAAAGCTTTTCCATCTCTTTTTTGTCAATCTTAATGTAGCCGTCCTTGATGATTCTGCACTGCTTAACCGGGAATTGCTTCGGCGCAACGTCGTCGGGAGTGTTGTCGAGCTTTACCTTAAGCGTGCGCGCGATAAGGTTGTTTTCAACCACCAAGCCCTTGCCGTCGGGGGTTTTTACAATCGCTCCGACCTTCGGAGTGCGCCTGATTAAGTCGGTGTAGGCTTCCTGCTCGTATTTAAGGCAGCACATAAGCCTTCCGCAGGTTCCCGAAATTTTGGTAGGGGAGAGCGAAAGCCCCTGCTCCTTTGCCATCTTGATTGATACCGGCTGGAACTCGCCCATAAAGCCGCAGCAGCAGAACGGTCTGCCGCAAATTCCCAAGCCGCCGAGCATTTTTGCCTCGTCCCTTACGCCGATTTGCCTTAGCTCAATTCTTGTTCTGAAAACCGAAGCCAAATCCTTTACCAATGCGCGGAAGTCAACCCTGCCGTCGGCGGTAAAGTAAAAGATAATTTTGTTGTTATCAAAGGTGTACTCTACGTTTACAAGCTTCATTTCGAGCTTGTGATTTGCAATTTTCTGCTCGCAAATTCTGAAAGCTTCCTTTTCCTTAAGCTTGTTTTCGGCAACCTTGTTAAGGTCGGCTTCAGTCGCGATGCGGATAAGGGGCTTAAGCGGATGGTTAAGCTCGCCATCGTCTATTGTCTTGTTAGGGGTGGCAACCTCGCCGCATTCAAGTCCGCGCGCGGTCTCTACAATAACCTTGTCGCCGGCGCTCAGCTTGTTGCCGATGGGGTCAAAGTAGTAAACCTTGCCAACCTCTTTAAATCTTACTCCGATTACCTCTGCCATGAGATCCTCCTGTATTCTCCGCACAACTGTGTTGTCAGGAGATTTATGTTGATGTTTTGTTTAAGTTTGTATTTTGAGCTGTCCGTAAGCTCTATCATATCGAGCAGCTTTTTTCGCGTAAAGCGCGATGACAGCTTTTTTGCAAGCTCGGGTTTATACGAAGCCTTCGCGCCCGACAGCACTGTTACCGCGTCGAATAAAATCAGCTTTACCGCGCGTAAAATATCGTCGGCAAGCACTTTGTCCGCAAGCGAACGCAGCGCCAAAAGCAAATCGTATTCGCTGAGCGAAATTATACCGTTTGCAATTTCCTCCGCGGCTTTTTGCGCTTCTTCGTTAATCTCTGCCTCTCCGCCTAAGTTAATCATCGAGCAGCGCGAGATTATCGTCGGCAGCAGCCCCTTTGCGCTTTGGCAAAGCAGAATAAAGTACACGCCCTTGGGAGGTTCTTCAAGGAGCTTTAAAAAGGCGTTTTGCGTTATCTCGGAGAAAACGCTGTCGGCGTTTTCGAAGATATAAACCTTCGAGTCCGAGTCGTTCGGCAAAATGTACGCGTCCTTAATCAGCTCGCGTATTCTGTCAATTGTAAGCGTCTTGCTCTTGCTCGAGCTATCGGGGGTGACGTAGGTAATATCCGCGTGGGTTTTGGCAAAAGCGTTAACGCAGTTTTTGCAGTGTGTGCAGGGCTTGTCCTGCTCTGAGCATACCGCAAAAGCCGAAAGATACTTTGCAAGCTCAGCGGCTTCATCACCGCCGCCCTCGATGATAAAAGCGTGGGGAAGCCTGCCCGAGCCGGTTATATTCTTTATTATGTCCGCGGCTTTTCCGCCGGGCTTATAATCTGTACTCATAGTTATTTAATCGTTACAATGTTGGTGACAATATCGCCCTTTTCGGTGATGTCGATGTATCCGTAGGTTGCGCCGTAGCCGTGGCACGAGCCGGGGTTCATAATATACAGCCCGTCGTCGTACTCATTCATAGCGCAGTGGGTGTGGCCGTAGAGGAGAATGTCTGCCTTCTCCTCCCTTGCGGCGCAAACCATATTATGGATGGTGAATTTTGCCTGATAAAGGTGTCCGTGGGTGACGAAAAGCCTTTTTCCGCCGACCTGTGCAACCTCGGTAGGCGGCAGCATACTCGACCAGTCGCAGTTTCCGCGAACGGCGATAAGCTGCTTTTCGGGGAAGTCGATTTTGAGCGATTCAACCTCATTCGAGCCGTCGCCGCAGTGAACGATAACTTCGGCGGTCGGCTGGGCGGCAATCGCCTTTTTTAAGCTGCGGTAATCTCCATGGGAGTCCGATACAACCAAAATACGCATAAAATTCTCCGTTCTATTTTGCACTGTGCTGCATAGTATATCGTGAGGTGGTTTTTGTGTCTGAAAATATAAATAATCTTTTATCTCAGCTTTCAAAAAAGCTCGGGGTTTCTTCAAATGAGATAACCTCTGCCGCGCAAAACGGAGATGTACAAAGCCTGCTGAAAAACGCCGACAGCGAGGAAGCAAAGCAGTTCAATGCCGTGCTGTCGAATCCGGAAAAGACAAAGCAGGTTTTGAATTCTCCCCAGGCAAAGGCGATTATGAAGCTGTTGAGCGATAAATAGGAGATGCCTAAATGTCGGATATTCAGGATAAAATAAATAAAATTTTAAGCGATCCCGAGGCACTTAAGCAGCTGCAGGGCTTAGGCGCTCAGCTTGGGCTGTCGGGGGATAACCCCGTAAGTCAGCCAAGCTCTCCGCCGCCTGCGCCTGCTCCTATTGTGAGTGGTGCAAACGGTGAGCTGATGAGCGCTTTAACAAAGTTTGCGCCGATGATTAGCGGCTTTTCCGAGGATGACGACGTGAGCCGTCTGTTACACGCGCTCAGACCGTTTCTGAGCGAGGAAAAGCAGCAAAAGCTCGACCGTGCCCGACGCCTTATGAAGCTTGTAAGGATAATTCCGCTGATTAAGGACAGCGGTATTTTTAATCTGTAAATGTTCAGGAAAGCAGGTGTGTTATGCCCGGATTTGAGGAAGAAGCGTTCCGCCGCGCCCAGCAGATAAGCCGTCCGCGCGTCGTGAAGGAACGTGCCGAGACTGTCCGCGAGCCCGAAAAACCCAAGCCGAAGCCCGAGGTTAAAGAGGAACAAAAGGCGGAGCTTCCGAATATAAATAATTCTGAAAAAGAAACAAAATCAAATCCAAAGCCCGAAAAAACCGGGCTGATAGAAACGCTGTTCAAGGACAAGGAAAAGAGCGTAATACTCGCGCTTATCCTTTTGCTCAGCGACGAAAACAGCGATCCGTCGCTGCTGCTTGCGCTGATGTACCTGCTTATCTGATTTGACCGTCGCCGTGGATAACGTACTTGTTGCTGGTCAGCTCGTTTAAGCCCATAGGACCTCTCGCGTGGAGCTTCTGAGTTGAAATGCCGATTTCCGCGCCGAGACCGAACTCGCCGCCGTCGGTAAAGCGTGTTGAAGCGTTAACGTAAACCGCCGCCGAGTCAACGCATGAGGTGAATTTATCCGCGTTGCGGTAGTCGCTTGTCACAATGCTCTCGCTGTGGCCTGAGCTGTACTTTGCGATATGCGCAATCGCGTCGTCAATGCTGTCCACAACCTTAATCGCGAGGATGTAGTCGAGGAATTCCCTTGCGTAGTCGTCCTCAGTCGCGGGAATAATGCTGTCGCCGAGGATTTGCTTTGTCCTCTCGCAGCCGCGGATTTCAACATTCATCTTGTCGAGCTCAGCCTTAATAGCGGGCAGTGCCTTGTCAGCGATGTCAGCGTGAACAAGCACGGTTTCAATCGCGTTGCAAACCGAGGGACGCGAGGTTTTTGCGTTAAATACAATGTCAGCCGCCATCTTGATGTCGGCGCTGTCGTCAACATAAACGTGGCAGTTGCCCACGCCTGTCTCGATTACGGGAACCTTTGAGTTGTTTACAACGCTCTTGATAAGTCCTGCTCCGCCGCGCGGAATGAGAACGTCAAGGTACTCGGAAAGCTGCATAAGCTCGGTAGCACTCTGGCGTGTTGTGTCGGTCACGAGAGCTACGCAGTCCTCGGGGAAGCCGACATTTTTAACAGCCTCGCGCATAACCGCCATAATCGCGGTGTTAGAGTTAATCGCTTCCTTGCCGCCGCGGAGAATAACGGCGTTGCCTGCCTTAAGGCAGAGTGCCGCCGCGTCGGAGGTAACGTTGGGACGAGCCTCGTAGATAATTCCGATAACGCCCATCGGTACGCTAACCTTCTGAATTTTAAGCCCGTTTTTAAGGGTTCTGCCGTCGAGAACTCTTCCGACGGGGTCGGGGAGAGCTGCAACCTGCTCAACGCCGACAGCCATGCCCTCAATACGCGCTTCGTCAAGTCTTAAGCGGTCGAGGAGCGATACGGTAAGTCCTGCTTCCTCGCCGTTTTTTATGTCAATGGAATTCGCCTTGATAATTTCTTCGCTGTGCTCTCTGAGCGCCTTCGCAATCGCGAGCAGCGCGTCGTCCTTTTTAGAGCCTGCCGTCATCAGAAAGCGCGAGGCTTCCTTAGCCTTTGCGCCCATAATTTCAAGAGTTGTCATAGGTTGTCTCCTTTTTAATAGTTTAGAGTTTAATTTCGGTCGGGAGGATAAGTTTGCGTTCCCCAAACGTTTTATTCCCGAATGAATTAATATCGTGCTGACTTTTGGCGACCGCAAGGTGATTCCCTTAATTATCCATTATCCATTTTCAATTTTCAATTCTCTTAAACACCGTTCCCGGTGCCTCGCCCTCAAAAACCTTGTATAGGTTCTCGGGGTTTGAGCCGTTTATTACGTGAACCTCAATGCCGCGCTTTGTGGCGTAATTTGCCGCCTGCAGCTTTGTTACCATTCCGCCTGTGCCGCGGTTTGAGCCTGAGCCTGCCGCCATATCCATAATGCTCTTGTCAATTTTCTCGACCACGTTAATCTTCTTCGCGTCGGGATTTTCGCGCGGATTAGCGTCGTAAAGTCCGTCAATGTCTGTCAGGATTACAAGCCTGTCGGCCTCGACAATCCTCGAAACAATCGCTGAAAGCATATCGTTGTCGCCGAAATTGTTTCCCTCGAGCTCGTCAACCGCAACGGTGTCGTTCTCGTTGATAACAGGGATGATATCCATATTCAGCAGCTCGTCGATTGTGTTGTTGATATTTTGGCGTTTGCTTTCGGTTTCAACCGCGTCGTAGGTCAAAAGAATTTGCGCCACGTTGTGGTTGTACTCACCGAAGAGCTTGTCGTACATAAACATAAGCTCGCACTGACCTAAAGCGGCAAGCGCCTGCTTCTTTTTGATGTCGGTCGGGCGGCGCGAAAGGCACATCTTGCCCATTCCTACACCCAATGCGCCCGAGGATACAAGCAAAATATCCTCGCCGCTGTTGTGCAAATCGCAAATCGTCTTGCAAAGCGCCTCAATGCGGCGGTAGTTGATTTTTCCGTTCTCATAAGTAAGGCTCGAAGTGCCCACCTTTACAACGGTTTTTGTTCTGTTCATATCTACACCTTATTTCTATTACTTACTCCACATAAAATACCATCATCCATTATACCACAACATTCAAAAAACATCAACATAAAAATAATGCCGCCCAAATCAGGACGGCATTTGTATTTTGTTATCTCGGAAAAAGCTTTTGCTTGAACTGAACCGCGTCGAGCGACAGACCGAGCGCGATGTACAGCACTGCGGCAACCGCAACCTGCAAAAGGTTAGGAATTACAGCGGCAAACGCTGCGGCAAAGCCGTGGAAAAACGCATTTGCGAGCAGATAACCGCCGAGTGTGACGAACGTTGACGGAATTACCATCAGCAGGTTCGGCAGGTTGATAATTCTGTCATAGCGGCTGTTGTTTTTCAGCGCGATTCTGCACAGTACAAACGGCAGAACGTTTAGCGCCTTGATTATCGCCGTGGGAATTGCCCAGTGCGGATAACCCGAGATTAAGTCCGCGAGCGCTCCGCCGACAGCCGAAGCGATTATTCCGAACGGTCCGGGAAGAACCGACGCCGCGAGATAAATGATAGAGTCTCCTGCGTGAACATAGCCCAGTGGAGTAGGAATTTTGATAAAAGCAGTTGTCACCGTAACCAACGCGGCAAACATCGCGCTGAGCGCAACGGTCTTTGCGGTCGCGGACGGCTTTGAGATTGCTCTTGTGCTTTGCATAATATATGCCTCCTTCTTTGTGTTGAAAAAATAACCCAATATTACCTAAAATTTTAAGTACATTTCGAAAGTACACTCGGATTATATCACATTACTGTATATTAAAAAATATACAGATATAAATAAAAAATAAGGTACAGTTTACGCGCGTAATCATTTAAAAAGCTTGAAGCCGGCAATTTTCTGCCGGCTTCATAAATAGATTATTTAATGTTTGATTAAGAAAAGCTTGCGGAAAGCGAGATTGAGGAATCAGCCTTGTGGTTGGTGATAAGCGCGTTGTCCTTTGTATCGCTCGCGATTTCCCAGATAAATTCGGGAGTTGTGCTTCCGCCGTCAACAACCTCGTACTCAACAACAAGGAAGTTTGCTCCCTTTGTGTAGTTGTAGCCGTTGAGGTTAATTCCGTTGAACTTGATAAGTCCCTTTTCGTAGAGCTCGTAATTGATTACGCTGCCTGCCTTTGCAGGTCCGTCAAGGTAGGCGTTTGTGGGTTTAAGATACTTGTTGTCGTACTTAACCATAGCCTGGAAGTTGCTGAGGAGCTTTTTGCAGGTAAGTGTGTAGGTGCAGGTTACCTTGTCGCCTACATTGTAGGTCTTGCCGCCTACGCTGAGAGTACCGCTGCCCTTTTTCTCGCTGTCGCCGCTCTTGTCGTCAGCCTTTGAGCTGCTGCTCTTGTCGTCAGCCTGTGAAGCGCTGCTGCCGCTTCCGCCGTTATTGTTAGCAGAGTTTCTGCCTGCGCTGCTTGAAGCCGAGCCTGAATTTGCAGCCGCGCCGCCGTTGCCGTTTGCGTTATTGGCAGTGCCGTTGCCGTTGTTTGCCGAACCGCCGCTTACTTCGGTATCGGGAGTTCCCGAGGGAGCGGTCATGGGCTGACCGTTTTCATCCTTAATGGGATTGCCGTTTTCGTCGGTGTAAACGCCGTCTACAACCCTTGTAACAACCTGAGTTTCGGTGACAACGCGCGTTTCGTTCTCGCTCGAGCCTTCGGATTCGCTGTTGCCGCCGCAGCCTGCGAGCAGTGCGGTCGCGCCGATAAGCGCCGCAAGTATCGCCGCCAAGGGAGCTCTGAAGGAATGTTTCTTATTATCAGTCATATTAATCACGTCCTTAAAAAATTACCGCGATAATACCGCAGTATCAAAGTAGTTTTTATTATAACAAATAAAAACTGAAAAATAAAGGTTATTTTAAAAAAAGAAAAGAATTTGAGAAATTTCGCTTGATAATGTGAAAGTTACGTGATAGAATAAAAATAAACAATAATTATACGCAAGAATTAATACAATTAGGGGGTATTGTTCATGAAAAAGACAATATGTGTCATTTTAGCGGTAATTATGGCGCTGTCCGTTTTGTCACTTGTTCCCGTAGGAGCAGAGGAGACAGAGCAGGGCAAGCCGACCGCCTTTACGGCTGAGCCTGCGCTCTACGCGCACGCCGTTCTAAACTCAGCCGACGCAAATGCGTGGGTTGCGTGGCAGTGCGAGCACGACGAGAGGTTTAATGAAATTAACGAAAATGTCAAGTATTTCTTCCTTCCGTCGTCTGCAAGCGGAGAAAAGGTTGACATCTACAACGCTTACGATTCGTCCGTTACCGTAAACGGCGTGTCCATAGCGCCCGACGAGACAAAGACTGTTGCTTACAGCGCAGACAGCAGCTATACCGTAAGCGTAGGCAGAGCTTCGTATACTCTTAAGTTTATGAAGTCGAGCGCCGAGGCGGCGGTTTATGTAAACAACTCGAACGCCGACGGCAACGGCACCGACCTTATGACCTACCTCAACGCCGACAAGAGCCTCAGCGCAAAGGCAACAGGCGCGATTGTCGACCAAAAGGGCAAGGTAGACAACACGACAATTAAGAAGATTAAGGGCAGAGGCAACACCACCTGGGACAAGCCTAAGAAGGGCTACAACATCACCTACGATTCGAAGGTGTCAATCGGCGGAATGGCAAAGTCAAAAAAGTATTCTCTGCTCGCGAATTACCAGGACGATTCGCTCTCCAGAAACCGCTTCCTGTACGACCTTTCCGACGCGGTGGGAATGCCCTACGCCTCGGATTCGCGCTATGTTGACTTTTACGTAAACGGCTACTACTGGGGCTCTTACCAGATGGCGGAGAAGGTTGAGGCGGGAAGCCTTGTCACCGATGTGGATGATGAAGCCTACCTCAATGAGGACGGTACCGTGAAGGAGGATTTCCCCTTCATCGTCGAGGTCGACGCCTCCGCGGGCGACGACGATTACTGGGTCAGCTCCAACGGCCTCAAGCTCACCATCAAGGCGCCTGAGATCGATCCCGGCGCGGTCGGCTATGACGAGGTCAAGTCCTATGTACAGAAGCACTTCAACGAATTCTATACCGCAACATCCTCGACCTCAAAGAACCTCTCCGATGTCGCCGATATCGAATCCTGCACCTTGGAAAATA